>JAJZEQ010000317.1 GCA_021851345.1 Pseudomonadota bacterium | reverse complement strand
CCTAAAGCAGCTCTGGGCCAGGCAGCATACAGCCACCCCATTGCACAATCGAACCGCAGGCGATTATCTCAATCGTCTCGCACGCGCCTTGCTGGACGAGACCTACCGGGATGACGATCCCTGGATCAGCCAGGGGCGGGCGCTGTTCAGCGCGGCGGACGACCTGAAAACCAATAATATTTCCCTGGACCTGGGCTTGACGCTTGCACATGCATTCCAGAAAAAGAATGTCAGTATCAATTCCGTATCCGACAAGTTAAGCGCGCCCTACCGTGACGACAATCGCTATTTATGGGAGTCAGCAAGGCTGGATTCCGGCGAGGAACAGGAATTACCAGAATATTATTCCAGATTCAAATTGCTTTTGAAAAGCAACGAAGTGACCACCACTGATGAAGATACCAAGCATAGCTGGACGACAGGGCCGATAACTGCGGCAGCTGCCGCGGATACATACATTTATTCCGAATGGGATTACCGGGGCCAGATGGAGACCCCATCCTGGGTTACCTTAAGGGAAAGGAGCCCCAAGCCCGGCGACCTTACAATTGTTGACAACATCATTGCCCAGAACACACATCTCATCTCGCGCATGAAGAACCTGCTCCACGCCATCCAATCCAGGGGGGTGCTCCGCATCAGAAAACTCGAGGAAGGCGACGAAATCGACATCAATGCCGCCGTCCGCGCCCAGGTCGATATCAGACTGGGGGAACAACCGGATACCCGGGTCATGATGCGCTCGGTTCGCAAGACTCGCGACATTTCGGTGCTTGTGTTGCTGGATCTTTCCAACTCGTCCAACCAAAAAATCCGCGGGCAACGCCATACCGTGCTGCAGCTTACCCAGCAAGTTTGCGTCCTGTTCGCCGACGCTATTGAAACAGTCGGCGATCCATTCGCCATCCACGGCTTCTGTTCCAGAAGCCGGCACGATGTTGAATATTTCCGCCTGAAGGATTTCGACCAGCCACACGACGACGTTTCGAAAGCCAATATTGCCGGCATGACGGGGCAAAAATACACCCGCATGGGTACAGCGATACGCCACGCGACCCACTATCTCAACCAGCAACAGTCTGGCAAGAAGCTACTGATGCTCATTACCGACGGGGAACCGGCGGACATAGATGTGCGCGACTTGCGATATCTGC
The DNA here is from genome assembly GCA_021851345.1 of Pseudomonadota bacterium. Taxonomy (GTDB): domain Bacteria; phylum Pseudomonadota; class Gammaproteobacteria; order Burkholderiales; family Gallionellaceae; genus Gallionella. Next base: position 16,549 of record JAJZEQ010000317.1, on the reverse strand, counting down.
GCTATGACGCAAAAAAGGCGGTCAAGGATGCCGGACGCTTTGGTATACATACTTATTGTATTGGCCTCGACCCCAACGCCGACAAGTATGTTTCTGCCATATTCGGGGCGAGGAACTACATGGTGGTAGATCATATCAACCGCCTGCCCGAAAAGATGCTGCTGATCTATGCAGCGCTTACGCTTTAACACTTCGGCTTTCAGGTTTACTGTTTTACCTTCGGGTCAAATTTTGCGTTTCCCTGATTGGAAGCTCTCGCACTTTCGGCTTGCGCGCGCTCCAGATTCCTTGCAACACATTGCCTCCATTCGTTGCCGGCCGCGTTGACCGGATCCTGTTGCAAAGAGCATTCGCACCGGCAAGCCGCCGCGCGGTAACATCCTTCCATGCTGTGATTTTTGCAGGACGATTGCAGCTGCGCACACTGCACGTTGCACGCTCGCGCCATATCTCGCGCCTTCTGTTGCACGGCAAACGGCACCTTCGGCAAAACTTCCGGCTGTGTCACTATACCCCACGCCATCATCGCAACCCCCGCCAGGAATAGCGTTATTGCCGGCCAATTTTTCAACATTGCGCGGCCCATTATTTGCCACCGGGTTGTGTTTGCCGATTTCGTACTCAACTCGAAACTCAACAAGCCACGCGTTCCGGATTTATCGTGCAGCCTGTCACATGCATCCATGCACTCACCGCAGTTAATGCAACTGTCATAAGGCTTTATTTTAGTCGGCTGAATCTTTGTAATGCAGACTGTCGCGCAATAATTGCACTTGGAGCAATCCGACGATCGCGAAGCATCGTAGCTCACATGCAAGGCATCCTGCGTTTTGAATACCCTTTGCCCCATGCGGTAAAAGCAAACATAGTCGCACACAAAATAACGCAGGAACGCAATGTCGATGAAGATCAGAAATGCGATGATCAAATAGATTATGAGCGGCGACAACTGCTCGGGATTGCTATACGTCAGCATCCCCCAGACATCTGCGGGCGTATAAAAGAATAGCATTGGAATCAGTGCCAGCAATAATGACATGGCCAGGAAGCTGGCGCCGAGCATGGTCCAATTCAGCAACTTGTTTTTCGCGGCAGCAACGATTAATTCATCGCCCACCACTGCCACGCTTGCGCGTTTACCAAGCAGCTTGTAAGTCAGGTTATCCGCCCATTCCGAAAGCATGGTTTGCGGGCAGGCCCATCCACACCACAGACTGCCTATAGTCATGTAAGTGAGTATCGGTGCCGTGACAAAAACCAGCGCGAGTCCGCACACCAATGCGAAGCTGGACCACAGGACTTGATGGTTGAAAATGAAAAAACTCGCGGAAGCCAGGTCAATGCGCAACAATCCGCTCGCTGGAATCAGCCCGATCAGCGCCAGCGAGGCCAACTGAACAATTCTTCTTTTCCAGCGATACGGGGACATGTTTGACATCCGGATAAGCCAATTTCAGAGTTATGGAGCACCAGCAGGACATCTGGGGCAGATAGAAGATTCCGGGGAGTTTCGGAATACTGCGGGATTCACAGGGATGCGGCAGGATGCGATCTCGTTGAGTTGATTGGTGCGAAAGGAGCACCTCGAACTCCACCAATAACGTATTGTATTAATTTGTTTTTTATCTTTCTGGTTTTGCAGTTATACGTTTTGTTATACACCGGCACTCTTCGATCCAATTGACCCAATATTTTGTTTGCATTCATTATGATATGGCCTGTTCAACCATCACATCTGCCAGCTTCTGCTGCAACCGACCGGCTTCGGTAAGGCGGGTTTTGAGTTGGTCGCACAGCGCCATCAGCTCAACGAGCTTGGCGACGATGCGGTGTTGTTCGGCGAGATGAGGTAAAGTAAAATCAAGTGCCCTGTTTTATACATGATTGGCGCGCCCGGAGCGATGAATCTGGGCACTGGAAATCTGTTCTGTTTGGATTTGAATGGCCGCTATTGGGAAGGTCATCAAGCGGTATTCCGTGCAGGCGGCCAAAGCCTGTCTGAGAGTTATTTTGCTTTGTCCACAATGCTTGGTGCCTGTAGTTCCTCTGGCAAAGGCGCTCGGATGGTAAGGTAACTGCCCTGAATGATCCCGGCCTCTGTTTCTGCCTCAATGCGCAATTTACAAGGCTCAGTCACGATGACAGGAGACAGTACAATCATCGCCTGAATTGACAGCCTGCCCAATTCAGTACTTGCTGCTTTTTCGTTGAAATTGTCCAACCAATTGGAAGTCGGCATCTCTAATTCAGCGACTATATCCTCATTTAACTTTGCCCGAAGAACTAGTTGCTCAAAAGGCATGCTGGTCGGCGTAAGCACGATAACATGGGCGCATAGCTTGGGGAGCTGTGCTGGAAATTGTTGAACCACCATTACACCTTGGTAACATCCCACGAATGAAAATTTGTTGCCAATCTCCTGCCTGATGTCATCGCAGAAAAGAGCAAGAACTACTCTTTGATTCAATTGTTCCATACGTTACCCGCGAGTTTCGCGCTGCTTTCTAATAGCGCGAAAAGCTGTGTCTTCATCAACACCCAATGCCTGCGCAATGCGGGCTATCGTGTCCGTGCCGGGGTCAGTTTTCCCGCTCTCAATTTTCGCAACGTGTGGCTGCGTAGTATTTGCGAGTTCTGCCAATCGAATTTGAGATAGCCCAGCAGTAAGACGCAATGCGCTCAGCGTTTGCGGCTCATCCGCATAAAGTTGCTGCCCCAATGAGCGCCGTGCGTCGGCAAGATGCCCGGCCATTTCGTCATCAGCTTCAAACTCAGCCATCAGGGATGAAAAACTGGTGGTGTTAGGAAGCGGCAATGGGCGGGCCGCTCCAAATTCCTTGTACACTACATTGTCAGCGCTCGGCGCTACAGGCGCAGCTTTAGCCGCGTCAAATTGCGCGCCAATCGTCGAGGATACGTTTTGCAATATCGCTGTCGAGGTTGTCATAGTCGAACTCCTCCTTATGAACTACGGCAAGTATACAAATCTGTTTCGTTTGCCAATGGTAACCATACACTACCCGGTACACTGTGGCGGGTGTATCGAAAATACGAAAACGCCATAGTAGAACGCTGCGCCGCTTTGCTGTTTCCCAACGCTTAATACCAAGCCTTACTGGGTCATCTTTCCCCACCTCCGGATCATCGCCATGCGTTGTGAGCTTATCAATAGCCTTCGGGTCGGCTTCAATCTGCTCAAGGGCGACCATCACCGCCGCCGCCGCAGGAATATTTGTAGTCCGCAATTTGCGGATATCATCTTCGGCGTTTTTTCGGAGGTCAATTCGCATTATATATTATTGTATATAATTTTGGTACTCATAGTTAAAACCAATAAATTTTCCCGCCAAGGGTGCCCGTCTGCAATTACGACTTAGAACTTATCCGTAAATAATATTAACCTTTAACGGCATCTTGCGGAACGCAATGATGGCAGCGGCCAAATGATTCAGACCGATGAAGCTGCGCTCCAGCTTTTCGTAGCGCACCAACAACTTGCGGAAGCGGTTAAACCAACTGTGCGCAACCTCGACAATCCAGCGGCGCGCTTTCTTGTTCGGATCAATCTGCAAATCCTGTTGCTCCTGATGGCGGCCTTTGACGTGCGGGATGTAACCATGCAGTTCGATCAGTTGCAACGCGGGTTCCCCGGTGTAACCGGCATCCGCACACAAGTGCTTCGAGCGACGCAGGGCTGGCATTTTCCGTTTTACCATGATCCTCTCCAGCACGGCTCCGAGCTGGGACACATCATGCCGGTTGGCTCCGGTCACGACGAGCGATAACGGGACGCCACGCCCGTCCACCAACAGGTGCCGCTTGCTTCCATTTTTTTCCCCGATCCGTCGGGTTCGCCCCCACGGATTCCTGTGCCAGCGGAGCTTTCATCATCGCCCCGTCTATGCTCTGCCAGCGCCAGGCTATCCCTGCAAGATCGTCGTATTCCGCCAGCCCTTTCTTCCACAAGGCCTCGAACAACCCCGCCCTTTCCCAATCCAGATAACGCTGGTGTACGGCGCTCGCACTTCCGAACCGCTCGCGCGGCAGCGCCTTCCATTGGCAGCCTGTTCGAAGCACATACACGATAGCCTCAAACACCAGCCGCGCATCTTTCTGTTTGCGCCCACCACCGGCCTTGCGCTGATACGTCTTGTCGGTTGCCCGCGCGCGCACCGGCACCAGTGGCTCTACGCGCTTCCAGAACTCGTCCGTCACTTCCCATGATTTCACTCTGCCCATCATCGCCCCCGTTCGTTGGTCATGGGAGAGGCATTATACGTTATTTACGGATAAGTTCTAAGCCAGCAAGCCGGCAAGTCGCTGGTTATCGCAATGACAGGTGTTTGTGCCATCGCTCTCGCAGCTGAGGCCTTGCTGCAATGACGAGGCACTCCGGATTCCCCGAATTCGCGGGATTGACGTGCCAGTTCTTTAATTTCCCCTTACCGCATTCCGAAAGATGTGTCACTGTCATAAAATATGAAAACCTCAATAACACGCGAATTTCACTTCATTGCGCGATGACCGATACCAGCCAAGACCGCCACTACACCGAAAATACCCGGAACAGCCTCAAACAGGTTGAATCACTGCTGAACAAACTCGCCTTGCCGGAAAAAGTAATTCACCGGCAGGAAGTGCCTAGCGAAGACCGCCATTCTCCGGTTGATATCCTTGCACGCAAACAACACCTGGCCGAGCTGCGGCTCAAACTCGGCAGCCTGCACCCGGCCGACATCGCTTGCATACTGGAAGCCCTGCCTATCGAACGGCGCCTGCAGGTCTGGGACCTGGTCAGTACCGAACGCGACGGGGAGATACTGGTCGAGGTGTCCGGACCGGTGCGGGAGTCGCTGATCGCCAGCATGAACCGGGAAGAACTGATCGCTGCCGCGGGCCGGCTGGACACCGACAAGATTGCCGACTTGGCACCTGATCTGCCGCACGACGTGATGCACGATGTGTTCAAGTCCCTGACCATTGAAGAGCGTGAACAGTTGCACGCCGCGATCTCCTACCCCGGGAATTCCGTCGGCGCGCTGATGGATTTCAACATGATCCATGTCCGCGATGATGCCACGCTCGAAGCGGTGTCGCGCTATTTGCGCCGCTTCGACGAACTTCCCGATCACACCGACCAGCTTTTTGTGGTCGGCCGCGATGATTGCTTCAAGGGTGTGCTTCCGCTCAGCCGGATTGTGGTGAACGAGCCGGAAGTTGCCGTCGCCAAGCTGATTATCACGGACACCCTTCAGTTGCACCCCGATGAAAAAGCCGAACAGGCAGTCCGCGCCTTTGAGCGCTACGATCTGGTTTCCGCCCCGGTAGTGGACGAGGACGGCAAGCTGGTAGGACGGGTAACGGTGGACGTTGTGCTGGACTTCATCCGCACCGGATCGGAAAACAACTTGTTGAAGCAGGCCGGCTTGCACGAGGCGGAGGATATCTTCGCCACGGTTTGGAAAAGTGCGCAAAATCGCTGGATCTGGCTGGCACTGAATCTTTGCACAGCCTTCTTCGCCTCGCGCGTGATCGGAAGTTTTGAGGGCACGATTGTGAAATTCGTCGCGCTGGCCACACTGTTGCCTATCGTTGCCGGTATTTCCAGAAATTCGGCGAACCAGACCACCGCCATCATCGTGCGCTCGCTGTCCATGGGGCAGATCACCCGGGATAATGCGCGCAGATTATTGCTGAAGGAACTTGCCGTCAGCGTTTTGAACGGATTGGCATGGGGAGGTTTCTCCGGGCTGTTCGCTTATTTCCTGTATCACAGCGTATCGCTGGGCATCGTGATGACAAGTGCGATGCTGCTCAACCTGATGGTGGGCGCAACCGCCGGCCTGGCCATTCCGCTCGTCATGCAAAAGCTGGGGCGAAACCCGGCTATCGGCTCAAGCGTATTGATCACCGCCATTACCGATAGCGGCGGATTCTTCATTTTTCTGGGATTGGCGACAATCTTCCTGACTTAAGGATTATCCGTGGTGCCGGAATTGAAGACGCCGACCTGGGATGAGGCTGGACCGATCGGCAATGGCTTGGATTTTTCCGCCGGGTGGCGTGGTCACCCGCAAACCCTAAAATAAAACCGCGGGTCTATACAATCCCATTCAAGAGAAGCATGAACAGCGGCCCGCGCCGAAGCTCGGGGTCGGGTGAAAGTGTACGGGAAAACTGAAAATGGCGGGGAGCAAAGCCCCGCGCCACTTGCAGGGCAAACTATGCTCCCAGAATGCCCTTGCCGGATTTCTTGGCTACTGCTTTTTTTTCTGCCGGCTTTTTGGCGGTGACTTTCTTGGCAGCCGGTTTCTTGGCTACTGCTTTTTTTGCTGCCGGCTTTTTAGCGGCGACTTTCTTGGCAGCCGGTTTCTTGGCTACTGCTTTTTTTGCTGCCGGCTTTTTGGCGGTGACTTTCTTGGCAGCCGGTTTCTTGGCTACTGCTTTTTTTGCTGCCGGCTTTTTAGCGGCGACTTTTTTTGCTGCCGGTTTCTTGGCTGCTGGTTTCTTGGCTACTGCTTTTTTTGCTGCTGGTTTTGCGGCTGTTTTTTTCGCTACAGGCTTTTTTGTTGCGGGCGTCTTTGATGTTGCCATTTTCATTCTCCATTAAATTTTAGAACTTTCACGATGACTCACTACACACCCAAACGCACTGTTTCAGCGATAGACGCTTGCGGCATCGGTACTGTATCCACGTTTAAAAAATCGCGCAACAAATTTCGTGAGAATTTTCATTAAATCCGCAACACTCACACAACCACGCTTTCGCCCGAATACAGCTGCTCGACCTCCTCGCGTTTGCGCACAAGGTGCATGACTTTACCCTCGACCATTACCTCGGCGGCGCGCGGCCTTGTGTTGTAATTGGAGCTCATGCTCATCCCGTATGCACCCGCAGAAAGCACAGCCAGCAAGGATTGCGGGGCGATTGCCAGGCTTCTGGCATGGCCGATGAAGTCACCGGTTTCACAGATAGGTCCGACCACTTCGTATATTAAAGAGGTGTTTTTCTCGATTGCTCCCTCCCCCGCATGCGGGGGAGGGTTGGGGAGAGGGGCGGCATGATTTTCCTGCCTGACCGGCACTATGTTATGGAAGGCATCGTAGAGAGCCGGGCGCATCAAGTCGTTCATCGCCGCATCCACAATGGCAAAATTCTTCTCTTCACCATGCTTGAGGTATTCCACCCGGGTCAGTAAAACGCCCGCATTGCCGACCAGAATGCGCCCGGGCTCGAGGATCAGTTTTTCGCCGCGTCCGCGCAGCGCGGCCAGCAGCTCGGCCACATAATCGCCAATTGCCGGGGGTGTTTCATCGTCATAGCAGATGCCCAGCCCCCCGCCCAGATCGAGATGTTCCAGATGAATACCCTCGGCGGCCAATACGTCAACCAGCGCCAATATCTTCTTCGCTGCGGCGATGAACGGGCTGGTTTCGGTGAGTTGTGAACCGATGTGGCAGTCCATGCCGGTGATGCGCAGATGCGGCAGTTTCGCGGCTTTGCGGTATAGCCCGACGGCTTCCGTATAGGCCACGCCGAATTTGTTCTGCTTCAGCCCGGTGGAAATATAAGGATGTGTTTTTGCATCCACATCCGGGTTCACGCGCAGGCTGACCGGGGCAACCTTGCCCATGCTCGCAGCCACCTGGTCCAAACGTTCCAGCTCTGCGGCAGACTCGACATTGAAGCACAGAATATCCGCTTCCAGCGCCAGGCGTATTTCAGCCACGGTCTTGCCGACTCCCGAGAACACCACTTTGCGCGCATCGCCGCCCGCCGCCAGCACGCGCTTCAACTCTCCGCCGGACACGATGTCGAAACCCCCTCCCAGCCGCGCAAACACGTTCAGGATTGCCAGACTGGAATTGGCTTTTACCGAATAGCAAATCAGATGATCGCGTCCCTGCAGGGCGTTTGCGAACTGGAGAAAACTGTCAGTCAGTGCGGCACGTGAATACACATAGCAAGGCGTGCCGAACCGGGCCGCGATGTCCTCAAGCGGCACCTGCTCTGCATAAAGCTCGCCATTCCGGTAATGGAAATAATCGCTCATGGCTGTTTGGCCGGCGTGCCCGGGTTTTGCACATCGGGTACAGGCTGGCTTGTTGCCGGAACCTGTGATGCCGCAGCCTGGGAAGCCGCAGCTTGGGCTGCTGCAGCCTGGGATGCGGCAAGCTGCGATGGAGACAGCATCAGCGGGGCTTTGTGCCCGCAGCCCTGCAACATTAATATTGCAGTGACGGCCATGAGTTTGGCCGGAATATTGGAATCAAACATGGTTGAACCTCGGGTAATTTGGCAAGCCGATTATATAGGCTGGCCATGGCCGAAAGCCACCAGGAATCAAATCGGATCCTGTTGGCATACGGGTGGACGACAAACAATATCTCTACAGCGCAATAGCCTTGAGCTCGCTGCGCAAGCGCGCATAATCGGGGCACACGCTTTCCACCAGGCGCCAGAACGCTGCCGAATGATTCAGCTCGCGCAGATGAGCCAGCTCATGCGCCACCACGTAGTCGATCAGTCGCAGCGGCAATTTGATCAGCTGCACATTCAGCCGGACAACACCTTCGGCCGTACAGCTTCCCCATTGTGATCTGGCCGCAGTAAGCTTGATCGCGGATGGCGCGACATTCAACCGGCGCGCGTAAATCCCGGCGCGTTGCTCAAACAGCCGTTGCGCCTCCTGCCGGTACCAGGAGGACACTTTTTGCTCTATGGATGCCGCATCCCAGACACCATCAACGAACACCCACAACTCGTTTCCGCGCCGTTCCAGCGGCGAGACGAACAGACTCTGCAACACGCGCAACACCAGCACTTCACCCAGGTAATCTATCGTCCCGCCATCCCGCCACAGAATTTCTACCGGTGCCCGCGCTTGCCATCCTTCCAGTTTTTCGACTACCCATCCGGCCTTGTCCTGCAACACGCTGAGCAGCCATTTTTCAGATGCGCGCAGCGGCATGCTCACAGTCAGACCGCGGTCATCGATGCGCAGGCCGATACTGCGGCGCTTGCCGCTGCGCTTCAGGGTATAGGTGATGTGCTTGCCGGAGAGTGTTGCGGCACGCTGTTCAACGCTGGGGATGGGCGGATTGCGCAATCGACTGAACATCAATGTTCCAGATTCTGGATTTCCTGCTCGATCCATGCCTCGACGCGCGCATTGATCTGTTCCGCCTTCAATCCCCGGGTCTCGATAGGCGCACCGATACTCATCGTGATCAGGCCGCGATGTTCGCTTAACGCGTTGCGGCCCCACAGCCGTCCTGCATTATGCGCCACCGGAATCACCGGAACCCCGCTGCTGGCGGCGAGCAGCGCACCGCCGATCTTGTATTTGCCGCGCTGGCCAAACGGAATGCGCGTGCCTTCGGGAAAGATCACGACGCAGAAACCCTGTGCCAGGCGTTCCTTTCCCTGCCTCAGCAACTGCTTCATGGCACCGGTGCCATCGCTGCGTTTGATCGCGATGGGACTGGTCAGCGCCAGCGCCCAGCCGAAAAAAGGAATCCACAACAGCTCGCGCTTCAACACCCAGACCTGCGGCGGAAAGACCACCTGCAGCGCTAGCGTCTCCCATGCCGACTGGTGCTTGCACAATATGACGCATGGCTGCTTGGGCAAATTCTCAATGCCCTTGACCTCATGGCGTATGCCGCATACCGCATGCAATATCGGCAGCATCATTTTTGCCCACAGCGAGATAAAGCGATAGCGCGTCAGCCGGCCAAACGGAAAAGACAATAGCGCCAGTGCCGAAAAAACCGGCGTGATGATGATTTGCAGCAGCAAAAAAACCAGTGAGCGTATCAAAAGCATATCAATTCATATTGCGGGGACGGTTAATCATTTGTGCTAAACCAATTCCGCGGCCAGGGCCGACAGGCTCGCAAACACTTTCGTGCCTTCCGGCAAGCCGCCGGCCGCCTGGGTCTTGAATCCCTTGCCGGTCAGGACCAGATAGGGTTGCGCGCCCATCGTTGCGGCCGATTGCAAGTCGCGCAACGAATCGCCCACCGATGGGACTCCGGCAAGTCCGATGTTATAACGCGCCGCGATCTCCTCCAGCATGCCCGTCTTGGGCTTGCGGCACAGGCAATGACTATCGGCGGTGTGCGGGCAATAAAACACCGCATCAATGCGCGCGCCGACCAGCGCGCAGGCCTTGTGCATCTTGTCGTGTATCGCGTTCAGCATCGGCATGTCGAACAGGCCGCGCCCTATGCCGGACTGATTGGTCGCCACCACCGCCCGGTATCCGGCCTGGTTCAGGCGGGCTATCGCTTCCAGGCTGCCCGGTATGGGCTTCCATTCTTCCGGGTTCTTGATGAACTGGTCCGAATCAAAGTTGATCACGCCGTCGCGGTCGAGAATGATAAGTTGCATGGCTGATTTATCCTGGGGTCTCTAGGTTGCCAGTTTGGAAATGTCGGCGACGCGGTTCATCGAGTCATGCAGCGCCATAAGCAGGCGCAGGCGGTTCGTGCGCAAATCCGTATTCTCGACATTCACCATAACTTGGTCGAAAAAACGATCCACAGGCTCCTTGAGTGCGGCCAAGGACTGCAGATGCGCAGTGTAGTCCCCAACATCTAAAGCGGCGTTGGCCTTTTTCGCGGTGCCCTGAAGCGCTTTGAGAAAGTCCTTCTCCGCCTGTTCTTGCAGCAAATCAGTGAGGATGTCGCCGTTGAGAATAGCCTCGCTTTTCTTCAGTATATTACCCACGCGCTTGTTGGCTGCGGCAAGCGCGGCGGCTTCAGGCAGCGCAGCAAAAGCGCGCACCGCTGCAAGACGTTTAGGTACTTCGTTCATAAGTTGCGGACGCAACGACAACACCGCGTCTACTTCTTGGGCGCTGTATCCTTGTTCGCGCAAGCTACCGGAGAGGCGTTCATAGATGAAATTCAACACTGCGATTGGTGAATGATCTAATTCTTCACCCGCAACACCGCTCTCTTGAATCTGAGCAAGGATTGCGTTGTTCGTCCCACTCCCTATGCGTTGACTAGGTGGGAGTTGCTCAAAAGCAACCGCCACTAACGAACCCAAATTGAGCATTAAATTAAGTTCGGTAAGCATTCGAATCACGCCCAGTGCATGACGGCGTAACGCAAACGGGTCCTTGTCCCCGGTCGGGATCTGCCCGATGCCGAACATCCCAACCAGGGTTTCCAGCTTGTCGGCCAATGCCACACAGACACCGACCATATTGCGCGGCAACTCGTCGCCCGCAAAGCGCGGCTTGTAGTGGTCCTCGATCGCAAAAGCAATGTCGTCGCTCAAGCCATCATGCTGCGCGTAGTAGCGTCCCATGATGCCCTGCAATTCCGGGAACTCGCCCACCATGTCGGTGAGCAGGTCGGCCTTGGCCAGCAAGGCGGCCTGTTCGGCTTGCATTGCTAGCGTATCACCGCCGAGTTGTTGACCGATGGCCTTGGCGATGGCACAGACGCGCTGCACACGCTCGCCCTGCGTGCCGAGCTTGTTGTGGTATACGACTTTGGCAAGGCCAAGCACGCGCGATTCCAATGTCTTCTTGCGATCCTGATCGAAGAAGAACTTCGCATCGGCCAGGCGCGGGCGCACCACGCGCTCATTGCCGCCGATCACCAGGCTTGGGTCATCCGGACTGATGTTGGACACGATCAGAAATTTGTTGGTGAGCTTGCCTTTGCTATCCAGCAGCGGAAAATATTTCTGGTTCGCCTTCATCGTCAGGATCAGACATTCCTGCGGCACATCGAGAAATTCCTTTTCAAATTTTCCGTCCAGCACATTGGGGCGCTCGACCAGCGCGGTCACTTCGTCGAGCAGCGCATCGTCCTCGACAGGCTTGAGATTCTCCCTGGCGGCGGCAGCGGCAAGTTGTCTGGCGATCTCGGCGCGGCGTTTTGCAAAACCCGGGATTACCGCGCCTTCCATTTCCATCTGTGCTTCATAGCTGTCGGCATCGCGGATCACCACAGGGCTGACGGCAGCCTCAAAGCGGTGACCCCGGGTTTTGCGTCCGGCGGCCAGACCCAGCACGCTGACCGGGACAACCTCAGCGCCATGCAGCGCAACCAGACCATGCACGGGACGAACAAAGTTGACGGTTTCCCATCCATTGCCTGACGGATTCGGATAGGTCATGACTTTGGCGATCGGGAGTTTGGCGAGCACTTCATCTATTGCCCTTTGCAAGCCTTCCGCCAAAGTCGCACCCTTCACCACGCTGTCGAAAAACAAGGCTTCCGTTTTCCCGTCCATTGCGCGCTTGAGTTCTGCAACGGCCGAATCATCCGCGCCCAGGCTGGCGAGTTTCTTGAGCAGGGCGGGAGTGGCCTGGCTGTTTGCATCAAGGCCGACCGCCACCGGCATCAGCTTTTGCGATACCGATTTATCGGCGGCCTTTCCCGCGACATCCGTGATGTGTACCGCGAGCCGTCGCGGGGAAGCATATGCTGTTGCCGCAACCTCATTCGCAGCCAGTCCCTGCGACTTGAGACTGGCGACCAGTAGTCCCGCAAAACTGTCGCCGAGTTTTTTCAGCGACTTGGGCGGGAGTTCTTCAACGAACAGTTCGACGAGCAGACTCCGGTTCGTTGTCATTGCGCGACTTCCTTTTCCATCTGCACGATCGCATCGTTGGCCCACTCGCGCGGTGCCATCGGAAACGGCGGGTCAAGTCGTCTGCGGCTTTCTTTGTAGCTTCTGGCAACGCTGCGCGCCAGATTGCGGATACGGCCAATGTAAGCAGCGCGTTCGGTCACCGATATCGCGCCGCGCGCATCCAACAGGTTGAAGGTGTGCGCAGCTTTGAGCACTTGCTCATAGGCGGGCAGCGCGAGCTGCTGTTCCATCAGGTGCTTCGCCTGTTTCTCATGGCTGCCGAACGCGCCGAGCAGAAAGTCCACGTCGCTGTGCTCGAAGTTATAGGCAGATTGCTCGACCTCGTTCTGGTGATACACGTCGCGGTAAGTCACGCCCGCCGTCCAGGTCAGGTCGAACACGTTCTCCACGCCCTGCAGATACATCGCCAGCCGTTCCAGGCCGTAAGTGATCTCGCCGGTGATCGGCTTGCAGTCTATGCCGCCGACCTGCTGGAAGTAGGTGAACTGCGTGACTTCCATGCCGTTCAGCCACACTTCCCAGCCCAGGCCCCAGGCACCCAGCGTGGGGTTTTCCCAATCGTCTTCGACGATGCGGACATCGTTCTTCTTCAGGTCAAAGCCGAGCTCTTTCAGCGAACCGAGATAGAGTTCCAGAATGTCGGCAGGAGCGGGTTTCAGCACCACCTGGAACTGGTAGTAATGCTGCAGGCGGTTCGGATTCTCGCCGTAGCGGCCATCCTTGGGACGGCGCGAAGGTTGCACGTAGGCGGCCTTCCAGGGTTCCGGACCGAGCGCGCGCAAAAATGTCGCGGTATGCGAAGTACCCGCGCCGACCTCCATGTCGTAGGGTTGCAGCAAGGCGCAACCCTGTTTGTCCCAGTAATTCTGTAGTGTCAGGATGATCTGCTGAAAGCTCAGTCCTTGACTGAGCTTCGGTGAAGACTCATGCCCGCTTGCGGGCGTTATGTCGGAACCAAAAGTAAGCATCGTGGGTCTTGTGCAATTGCAAACGCGCGCATTTTACTGGTTTTCCGCTGTCGTCGCCTGCACAACCTTGCCGCCATGCTGAAAATGGCGTTTTACAGCCCGGAGTATTCCATTCCGTTCTCCTGTCCATTTCCGCAACCGGAAAGATTTTCCATCTTGTCCGTGCGCCGGGAAAAGGCCGGAGATGGCAAGCGGGTGGGAAGGTTCCATCCGCGCCTTGTCACCCGGCTGACCCTATCAATGCCAATTTATCCGGGCGCTTGAGACTTTTTATTTGCAGTTCCCGTTTCAGCGCAGCCGACCTGTCGATGCAATTCTCCACGAACACCACCTCCACAGGGATACGCGTTTTCGTGTACTTCGCCGCCGTGCCCGCGTTATGCGCCGCCAGGCGTTTTGACAGGTCGTTGGTAATACCGGTGTAGAGCGTATCGTCTGCACAGCGCAGGATGTAGCACGACCAGGTCATCGTCTTGCCGCGACCCACGATCCCGCCAGCATCAATGCGATCAACACCAGCACTGCGGCATTCCCCCAGCGCACATATGGCGTGGTGCCCGCATAGCCCTGAGCCATGCCGAGCAGGACAGCTTCCCGGTGCTGCGGCAACTGTTGCAACACCCTGCCATCCGGGCCGATGATGGAAGTTACACCGGTGTTGGTGGCGCGCAACATCATGCGGCCGGTTTCCAGCGCGCGCATTTGGGAAATCTGGTTGTGCTGCGCGGCGGCCTGGGAATGTCCATACCATGCATCGTTGGTAACATTTACCAGCAGGGTGGCCTGTGGCAGGGCGCGGATGATTTCCTCGCCGAACGCATCTTCGTAACAGATATTGACCGCGACATGCTGTCCGATGATATCAAGCGGTGCCTGCAATCGATCCCCGCTCGTCAGGTCACCCATGGGGATATCCAGCACCCCGTTGATGAACCAGCCTAGCAACGGCCGCAGCGGGATAAATTCTCCCAGGGGAACCAGATGCTGCTTGCGGTAATGCTGCTCGGCATCGGTTCCCAGTGTGAACACGCTGTTGTAATAATTTCCGTTGTCCCGCTCGAACACCCCGATCAGCACGTCGCCATTATTTTGTATGGCGTGATCGCGCAAACGCTGCACATAGTTTTCCGGCACGTCGCGGCGCAGCAATGGCACCGCGGTTTCCGGCAGCACGACAAGGCGCGCCGGACTTTGCATAACCAGCCGCCGGTAAGTCTCCAGCGTGCCCGCCACCGCATCCTCGTTAAACTTCAGGTTCTCTGCAATATTGCCTTGTACAAGTGCCACCGTAAACGGCTCGCCATGCGGTTGCGTCCATGCGACCGTGCGCAGCAGCGCGCCGCCCAACCACATCAAAGCCAGTATCAACAATGCCGAACGGACACCCCGGGAAACCGTTGCGAGTGAGCCGATAGCAAGGCGCGCGGAACGCAGCCACCAAGACATATCTTTTGGATAGGCGCCGGAACGGGCACTGTGCAACGCAGCTATCGGCTCACGCAGCAGGTTTATCGGGATGTACGCCAGCAGCCCCGCGCTGATCGCCGCCACCAGCGAAACACCATATACGCCCAGGATAGGCGCATAGCCTGCCAGCGGACTGCCGCTGTGCGCATAGCCCAGGGTCAGCCACGGGAATCCGGTGAATATCATGCCGCGCAGCCACTCGACCGACACCCATACCGCGGGCATCACCAGCACCATGCGCAGGGCATTCGCAGCGGGAATGCGCGCCTGGAGATAACCGGCCAATGCCGTGAACAGGGCGAGGAATGCGCAGAACAGCATGGTGGCCGGCAGAGCGAGCAGCATGGTCATGTCGCCGTAATCATGCAGCGCGACATAGATCCAGCTTATGCCCGCGCCAAACAGACCCAGGCCAAAAGCAAAGCCCAGTTGTGCCGCGCCACGGGGCGTGTCCGCGCGCTGCCAAAGGGCAAACAGGATCGCGAGTGCCAGTACCGGTATCGGGTAAATCCCGAACGGAGCAAAACCGAACAGGCAGGCCGAACCGGCAAGCAATGCCCATCCATATTTGTTTTTCAATAAGTCCATACGGGAATCCATTGCCGGATGTGTTGCAAAACCCGCGCAGCATAACCGATTCGCTGCACACACTGCCATCCAGCCGGACCTCTCCGGCAATTGCAGATGCGGCAATATGCCGCAGGGGGTGAACGGCAGCACCCTATATAATTTTCACTGTCATCAATTTTTACAGTCATCAATCAGCAGACAGCTAGGCATGAGCACCGCACAAACCCCCTCCCGTATCCGCCGATACCCGGCAATATTCATCGCCGCTGCAGTGGCCATGCCGGCGCTCGCCGCAATGAACAACGCCCTTGCCTGCGCCTCTTGCGGAGACACCTTGTCCACGGACTGGGGCAGCCAGGGAGTCAGCACGATGTCCGGCCTGTCTGCCGACCTGTCCTACACTTACATCAACCAGAACACCATGATATACGGCAGCGGCAAACCCTCTTCCGCGCTGATCAATACCCTGTATGCCAACGGCCAGGAAATCGAGACCGACACCAAAACACAAATCGCCATCGCATCGTTCAACTATAACAGCGACGCATGGGGGGTCAGCTTCCTGATCCCCTACCTGGCCCGCAACCACAGCACCAACGGCCAGCTCAACCCCGTCACCGACACCCCGGCCACGGTGCCCCAAGGCAGCAACGGCGCAACCTCTTCCGACAACGGCATCGGCGACGTGCGCATCATCGGCCATTACAGCGGCCTCTCTGTGGATGGAAGCACCGGCCTGATTGCCGGTATCAAGCTGCCCACCGGAAGCACCAATGCCAATTTCACCGGGGGGCCCGGCGCCGGCGCTCCACTGGACGCGGGACTGCAACTCGGCACCGGCTCAACCGACATTATCCTGGGCGGATACACTTCAGGCCTGGTCAGCACGTATGGCTGGTTCGTCCAGGGCACTGTGCAGCAC
>JAJZEQ010000185.1 GCA_021851345.1 Pseudomonadota bacterium | reverse complement strand
TCCCTGGTGTCGATTTCGTTTTGAATGCGGACATGCACGAACGGACTATCCGCCCCATCGTCGTCAAATCCGGCACTGTGCTCGTGGAAGAAGGGCAGGATGGCACGATGCTCGGGGAAATCAGCATCAAGGTGAGCAAAAATCACAAGGTGCCCGGCGATGGCAAGCTGACATGGAAGTGGACGCCACATATCATCACCGATGACATCAAAGAAGACCCTGTAGTTGCCAGCAAGATCGCTATGGTGCGCACACCCTTTCTGACTGGCACTTTTGTAACCGGACAGCAAGTGACGATAGGTGGAAACACCAGCACTTTGCTGCGCCCGGTAGATACTGTTGTAGGCTATACGGCGGTTCCCCTGCACCGCTCGAATTTCACTGACAGCAAAACCGACAACCCCGGAGTCATAGAAGGCACATCCCACGACCTGATCGCCGACGCCATGCGGTGGGCAGCCGGCTCAGACTTTGCGACCCTGCGCGGATTTCGCTATGGCACACAAGTGAAGCCGGGGCCCATCACCATGGAAGACATATATCATTTTCTTCCCGTAGGAGCGCGCGTCGCGAAGGTTTACCCCGTTTACGGCGGCAACCTGAAGGACCAGATCGAAAACTCTTCCAGAGGAACATTCGATACAACGCCCTGGATATGGACGGGAGGCTGGATGTTCGGTTACAGCAATGTCAGCTTCGATCTGGATATCTATGCCCCTTACGGTTCTCGCGGCTCGAACATCAAAATCGGCGGGGTAGCGATTGACCCCAATGATCACGGAAAATATCAATCTCCTCATGCGCCTTCCAAACCATATTCCGTTGCCGGATACTGGTTCACGGATGATCCCGATACCATCAACAATTGCGGGAGTTGTTCAGCTTCAGCTGCCCCCCCTGCGAACCAAGACAACAAGTCCTTTCCGCTACCCAAGGGAAACATCACCGTGGTGAGGGACGAAAAAGGCGATGCTCTGGATGTTACTGAAATCGTTGTGCGGTACCTGAAAACCCTTCCGAACATGACGGCAAATCCGGGTGGACACCGCATCAGCCTGCTTAAACCCCTGCCACTTCCACTTTTCAACAATCCCGAAATTCAACCACTTGGAGGCGCCGTATTACAGGGCTCTGCTCACGAAACAGAAAAAATCGCACACAAAGAATAATTTTTTGAGCTTGAAGCCGTAAGAGTCAAACTGCTGGCGGCTGAAACGCGGAAATAAACTTGAATCGGTTGAGTTACATACCCGTCAAAATTCATTGGTGAATCGACTATGCTGACGAACCGTGCGGGGCAGGCCCTTGAGTCGCATCGATTTCAAACAAAACGCATATTCATGAAAGGGGGTTTCAGTCATGCAAACTTAAAATCTGTCGGGCTGCAGTGAATCGCTTTAAGTCGTTTTTTGACTTAATGAAAATTTTTTAAATTACAAAAATAAAATTACAAACAATTGGGGAAAAACATGAAAAAATTGACGGGGGTGAAATTAGCATTGTGCTTGGGCATAGGGATGTGCACCGGCCCATCGGCGTATGCCGTGAACTGGTTTGATGTACAAACAATCTCCTTGCCTGAATGGGGCAAGGGTAAAGTGATCGGATTTCTTCAGCCCGTATACACAAATATAGCGGCCAATCCGGCCAGCAATGGACAAACAGGAAAATTCAACCTGGTTGCGCCGACTTTCGATAAAAGCTCTCAACTCTTTATGCAACGGGCCAGGTTATTTGTGCGCGGCAGTGTTAATCCGAATATTTCTTACTACGTGGGTACGGAAATGGGGGAAAACGGGTACGACTATTCATTTGGCAGATATGCCCCAAGAATAATCGACGCGAACATGGTCTTCAGTAACCTTATTCCGGGAGTGCGTTTTGAGGTGGGTAACATCCGTGCTCCAGGCCCTGAAGGCGCAATGGAGGGTTTCATGGATTTTAATTTCCTTGATCTATTCCCAACCGGCATAACACAGTTGATGCAGCCGACGTTTTACACCGTAAACCCCTCAACACCTTACAAGCTTGCTGCTCCCGGCACAAAAGACGGATTCTCGATACCCGGAGCGCATGTTTCCGGCAATAACGGGTTTCGTTATCCCGGCGTGCAGGTGGAGAATTGGTTTATGGGTACGCGGCATGTCGAAGTTGCTTATGGCGTGATGCTGGCCGACTATGGCAGACTGGATGATACCGCCACGTTAAACGGCCCCATCGTTGCCGGGCGTTTACAGGCCTCCTACCTGTTAGACGATGCGGGCGGGCGATTTTTTCGCAATGATTTGACCGGTTTCGTCTGGGCACAACAGGCGCATCCTTCCATGAACGGCGTGTCGAATGGCATGACACGCGACGGTTTCGGTATGACCTATCGGAACGGCTATATGCAACGCGGTGGCATTAATGTCAAAGCGGAATATTTCGAAGGTAGCGGCAATATTGCGGCACCGGCAGTTTTCAACCAGTTTCCGGGTTCTACCCCAGCGCAGTACGATCAAACCGTGTATGCCGGCAGCAACAACAAGGCGCATGGTTACGCCATGTCGGCCGGCATGTTCATGAACGCGCACACGGAATTTGTGATGCGCTACGATTACTATGACCGTTTGCCGAATTTGGCACCATCAGAACGGGTATTCAAGAACATTTCTACCGCTGCTGTTTATCACATCACACCGATGACAAAGATAGTGATGGATTATGTCAATCGGTCAATTTCCATTCCCAATGCATCGGCAATACCAGTGGCACAGCGTACTCTGGCCGAATCAACCACCCAATCCATCGGCAATCAAATCGATATCTGGGCGGTTTATGCCTTTTAAGCTGAATGATGGGATTATGAATAATAAATTAATAAAAATGGGGGATGAAGCTTAGTGAAATGAAATATTATTGCCAAGGTCCCGTCCGCCACCCTGGTTCAAGCCACGCCGCCCAGCCCATCAAATTGGCTGGAATTCGTGAGCAGTGAACTGTCGGGCACCAGGCAATTTTAACCAAAGGAGAAATCAATGAGTGTCAAATTAAAACTGGCGGTGCTGGCCGCCTCCGCATTAATAATGTTTCAGGGTGTGCCATCTGTCTTCGCCCAGGAAATCTCGGCGGAAAACACCATGCCGCCCTTGCAGATCGTCAATCAAACCGGCATCAAGGTGGTTGTGCAAATCAATCGCGCGGATGTCATCCCCAAGAACGGCATAAGCAAGCAGATTATGGCTGTTAAAAATCTTTACGACCAGTACACCGCTCTTGGCATGAAACCCGGGAAAGACTACGAAATTGTTCTTGTCTTCAGGGCAGACGGGGCCCAGTTCCTGCTGACCGACGAGGCATACGATCTCAAGGTTCCCCAGCCTCATCCCAAGGGGAACTCCAGCATGGCGATGATCGAAGCCATGCAAAAGGGCGGAGTGAAAATGTACGAGTGCGGAACGGCTATGAAACTGAAGGGCTATGAGGTTAAGGATATTCTGCCCTCCAGCCGCATTGTCGTATCCGGCATCGGTGCCATCGTTGACCTCGAAAAATCGGGTTACCTTATGGTTACGCCATAAATCGCAAGTAATTTAATTTTGGCTGAAACTGATCAGAGGTGCGGCAGCAAGTCCTGCAATTAACAATTTATGCTGAGTGACGCACCCGGAAGTATCTGAACATCGCGCCTGAATGCGCTCAGCATGGTTATCTAAAGTGCAATAAATCGAAATTATTTGAAAGGATACAAGTATGAAATTTATGCCAGTAATCACATTTTCAGCAATGTTTTTTTCTGCAATAGCCTCGGCTGGCGCGGCCCAGGATTCACATCTTGAAAAAGCCATTCAGGATGGCAGCCAACTCTATTCTCATCAAACCTTCGCGGGCAACGGCAGAACATGCGAGACTTGCCATGTCAACGGCGGAGTTGGACCCGGAAAGATTCCGGACGGAAAGTCCATACCCAGCCTCGCCAATGCGGCGACGATCTTCCCCCGTTTTAATCCGAAGGCCGGCAAGGTTCTGACACTGGAAGACCAGATTCGAGGTTGCGTTAACGGGGGACTGCAAGGCACCCCGCCAGCTTACGGTAGTGATGCACTTTCGAACCTTGTCAGCTATGTGACCTCCCTCTCCCAAGGCAAACCCATCGCCATGGGCGGAAAACCTGAATAGCCTGCAGAAAAAATCGCATGAATTTATAAATAGCATCTATTGTTTTAAAAATAATTCTTTGTTTGCAGTGGAGATAAAATGAATCCTGTACGCAGAACCTTACTAAAAAGCATCGTTACGGTTGGAATGCTGGCGTCCGCGATTTCAGTTAGCCTGGTCAAACCAGCAGCAGCACTGGTCGCGAGCTGGAACAAGAACGCTTTTTCCGCAAAAACTATTGCGGACGCCATGAAGGAAGCGGGATACAGCGGTGCTGCGGAAAGTAGCGACATTCTGCTCAAGGTTCCAGATATTGCGGAAGACGGCGCTATCGTGCCGTTGGAAGTCACCAGCAATATTCCCGGGACCACATCCATCGCAATTTTTGCAGAAAAAAATCCCAACCCGTTGGTTGCCGACATCCAGTTTTCCAATGGTGCCCAGCCATACATCTCAATGCACATCAAGATGGCCGAAACCTCTTTTGTCAGAGTGGCCGTGAAAGCCGGGGACAAGATTTACTCGCAAAGCAAGGAAGTCAAAGTGACACTTGGCGGCTGTGGCGGCTAATTCGGTTAGAGTAAACCTGTCTGATTTACCGATTTGAAAGGATGTTGAAATGGATAACGAAATGAAAATGCGAGCGACGATTCAAGGCGATGTCGCTGATGTCAAGGTGTTGATAAAGCACATTATGGAAACCGGACTGCGCAAGGATCCGACAACCAAGCAATTCATCCCTGCGCACTTCATCAACCAGGTCGTTGCCTCGTTGAATGGCGTAACGGTGCTGGATATGCAATGGGGCGTAGCTGTCTCGAAAAATCCCTTTTTCGGTTTCAAGGTCAAAGGCGCAAAACCTGGCGACAAGATAACAGTTAACGCCGTCGATAATCTCGGCACAAAATTTTACGGCGAAACGGCTGTAGCCTGAGCGAGGCACAAAGATGGGGTGGAAAAGGACACTTGTGTTTCTGGGGGGGCTGCTTGGCGCCGTTTGTGCCTATGCCGGCCCGGCTGAAGATCGTAGCGCCTTGATTGATCATTACAGGAAGGTTTTTCCTTACATCAGCTTCGAAAGTTATGTCTATGGAGCGCTCACCATGAATACCGAAGCCAGGAGACAATATGATGACATCATGGCTTTCCCCCCATTTGCAATAGACATGGATGAAGCAAAAAAGGAATGGGAAAAGCCGTTCAAGAATGGCAATCGGTTCTCATCCTGCTTCCCCAGTGAGGGGCGCAATGTTGCGGGGAATTATCCTTATTTTGATAATGCCACCCACGAAGTAATAACCTTCGAAAAGGCCGTCAACATCTGCCTTGAAAAAAACCATGAGCAACCGCTGGAATATGGCAGCGCTGAAATGGGATTGCTGACCTCATATGCCAAAAGTCTTTCCGACGGCATGAAAGTCAATGTCAAGGTGGAAGGAACCGGTGCACTCGCCGCCTATGAAAATGGCAAGAAATATTATTACACGCAGCGCGGCAAACAAAAATATTCCTGCGCAAACTGCCATATCGACAAAGTGGGAAAGTTCATACGAGGTGACCAGATCTCCATGATGGTCGGCCAGGCAACTCATTGGCCGGTGTTCCTGTCCGGAACTGAAGTGACGACACTGCAAAAACGCTTCCAGGCATGCAACAGAAATATCGGTGCCCAGCCTTCGAAAATAGGCAGCAAGGAATATGATGACCTTGAATATTTCCTGACCTACATGAGTAACGGCCTGCCCATGCAGACCCCAGTTTTTCGCAAATGAATTATCTTATTGAAATCCTTCCGGGAGTATCTTTATGTCCATGAGTCGTCGTGAATTCTTGCAGATACTGGCTGCAGCCGCAGCTGCGGGATTGGCACTCGACAGCCACGGGGCTCAGTTGGCGGCGAACAGCAGCAACTTTTACGAACTGCCTCCATTTGGCAATGTTTCCCTGCTGCACATAACTGATTGCCATGCACAACTGCTGCCGATTTACTTTCGAGAGCCTGATGTCAATATTGGCCTGGGGCAGAGCCTTAACAAGGCACCTCATCTAGTGGGTGAACACCTGTTGAAAGCTTTCGGCATCCGGCCCGGAACGCCAGATGCCTATGCTTTCACCTGTCTCGATTTCGCGCAAGCCGCCCGCACCTATGGAAAAGTGGGCGGGTTTGCCCAAATGGCGACTCTGGTGAAAAAAATCCGTGCCAGCCGCCCCGGCTCTTTGCTGCTCGACGGAGGTGATTCCTGGCAAGGTTCCGCCACTGCCCTCTGGACCAAAGGCCAGGATATGGTTGATGCCTGCAAACTTCTGGGCGTTGACGTGATGACGGGCCACTGGGAATTCACGCTGGGTGCCGATCGGGTCAAGCAGATCGTCGACAACGACTTCAAGGGCAAGATCGATTTTCTCGCGCAGAACATCAAAACCGTCGATTTTGGCGATCCGGTCTTCCAGCATTATGTGATCAAGCCGATCAATGGCGTGCCAGTCGCCATCATCGGCCAGGCATTCCCCTACACTCCCATCGCCAATCCGAGGTACATGATGCCCGATTGGAGTTTCGGCATCCAGGAAGACAGCATGCAGCAGGCCGTCAATGAAGCCCGCGCCAAGGGAGCAGCCGTAGTCGTGCTTCTGTCCCACAACGGCATGGATGTGGACCTGAAAATGGCGAGCCGTGTCAGCGGCATCGACGCCATTATGGGCGGACATACTCATGACGGGGTGCCGGCACCGACAATAGTGAAAAATTCAGGCGGCCAGACCCTGGTGACCAATGCGGGTTCCAATGGCAAGTTTCTCGGCGTGCTTGATCTTGATGTCAAGAACGGCAAGGTCACTGATTTTAAATACAAGCTTCTGCCGGTGTTTGCGAATCTCATCGAGCCTGATGTGGAAATGGCGGCATTGATCGAAAAGGTGCGCGCACCCTACGAAGGGAAGCTGTCTGAAAAGCTTGCAATCACCGAAGGCACCTTATACCGCCGGGGGAATTTCAACGGCACTTTCGACCAACTGATCCTTGATGCGCTGATGGAAGTCAAAGGGGCGGACGCGGCGTTCTCTCCGGGATTCCGCTGGGGCACATCGCTTCTGCCCGGCGAAGCCATCACCATGGAACATCTGATGGACCAGACCGCGATCACCTATCCCCAGACCATGCTGACAGAAATGAGCGGGGAAACCATCAAGGCCATTCTGGAAGATGTGCTCGACAATCTGTTTAATCCTGATCCCTACAAGCAGCAGGGAGGCGATATGGTGCGCGTGGGTGCAATCAGTTATACCTGCGATTTGCGCCAGGGGTTCGGCAAACGCATCAACAATATGATGCTCAAGGGCAAGCCGATTGATCCAGGAAAAAAATACAAGGTGGCGGGATGGGCTCCGGTGACTGAAGGTGCCACAGGAGAACCGATATGGGATGTGGTAGCGAGCTACTTGAGGGACAAAAAGGTAATCACCCCGCGCAAGCTCAACCTGCCAAAACTGCTCGGCGTAACGGGAAATGACGGTATAGGCTAATGAATTTAAGTGTTATCAACCGAAGGGAGAATAATGTATGAAAACGATATTAAAAAAACTGGTCCTGCTTGCCTCCTTGTGCACCCTGCTTCCGATAATGTCCGCGAGCGCGGACGATGATTCGTTTGCGCCCGGGGGGACAGCGATAGATCGGCACACCGAGAGGTTTCACAACCTGAAAATTATCATGGATCTCAAGGCCAAAGATATAGACACAGTCAAATATGCCACCATGGTTGTCTCGCGCATCATAGAACATCCGGGCACGAATCTGGTAGTGATTGTCGAAGGGCCCTTCGTTTCAGTTTTTGCGAAGAAAAATTATCTCGATCACCAGGGGATAGTCGATCAATGGGCAGAGTTTGCAAAAAATGGAGTGCATGTGGAGTTCTGCGGAAATTCGGTACAGAGTGCTGG
The DNA here is from genome assembly GCA_021851345.1 of Pseudomonadota bacterium. GTDB lineage: Bacteria > Pseudomonadota > Gammaproteobacteria > Burkholderiales > Gallionellaceae > Gallionella. The sequence continues at coordinate 9,631 of JAJZEQ010000185.1, read as the reverse complement.
CCTGACACCCTCCGATATGGAAGGGCTTTCCGGGAAAAACCCTGCCGTTGTGAATTCAGGAGCCTACCCCTCTATTGCGCACTACGAAACACTCGGATACAAGCTCGTTGTTCCTATCCTGATGCCCTCGCCAGCCAAATGAAGCGATCCATAAATATTCATTGAAACACATGGGCTCTGTTGCAAATAATTCCAGAGGGCAAGTAGATGGTTATATTTTTGGAACACAAAACCACAAAAATACTTTTAACCAGTCTTTCCAAGGATGCCTTGCAGCAGCTCTTTGCGTTTCCGGGCCGGCGCAACGGCGGCGTAAAACAGCTTGCCGTGCGGCATTAATGGCGAGTAGTAAAACTTTCTGGCGTAGTGTCGGAAATACCCCAGGGTGAGTTTGATGGTAATTTTAACTCGCGCCCATTCACAACAATAAACTCAAGGAAAAAAAATGAAATTGATGTCACGTATTGTACTGATCCTCTCCGCTTCTTCTGCCATGACTGCTTTGTTGCCTGCGGTTTCTGCCTGGGCGGATACTGCGCCCCAGATTCATATTGACGTCCCGGTCACGATCAAAGAGGCCAAGGTCGTTTTCAATATGGATCATGCCGCGTTCAACGGTGATACACCTGTTGGTCTCAAGCACATGACTCTCTTGCTCAAACGGTTCCAGCAAACCGGCGGCACATTAAGCCTGGTCGGAGTATTTCATGGAGATGCCGGATACATGCTGCTTAACGACGAAGCTTATAACAGAGTGCGCAAAACCAGCACCGGGAACCCATACAAAAACATGGTCGAAGATCTGATCAAACAGGGTGCCCAGATCGAAGAGTGTGGCGTTGCCATGAAAGCGAACAATTGGGGCAATGAAAACCTTTTGCCCGGCGTGAAAGTGAATTCCGGTGCCATCGGCAGGATAGTCCAGCTGGTGCAGGAAAACTATGTCATGATTCAGCCCTGACCAGGCTGAACTTGGTGGTCAGGCACGGGGCCCAGCGCTAAATAGCCGGCTGTCCGACTCGCGGCCGGGAGTGCCCGGCTGCGCTGGCAGCTTAACCCCAATTGTCGACAGGCTCACTGTGTCATGCACCTAGGCATTATCAGGCAGGGGGGCACTGAGATTTGCAGAGGCTTCTCGCTTTTCCACCACCTTGAGCATCATCAGAAACAAGGTACCTACAATCATTATTCCTCCGGCCAGATAGAGACCCGCGGCATAGCTGCCGAAGCGGGTGGCGAGCCAGCCCGTGATGGCCGGACCGATGATTTGTGCAGTTCCATAGGAAAGCGTCATCTTGCCCATCATCTTGGCCGGGCGAGTCGGATAGTATTGTCCGGCCATAGTCAGCACCAGACTCACCATACCCATCACAGTGCCGCCAAAGAGCAACGCGCCCACTAACGAGGCCACCAAGCCGTCAGCCATGACCGGAAGCATGATGCCGATGATCTGCAGTACAGAAGCAACGATCAGCGCATTAAGCTTGCCGATACGGCGGGCGATGAAGTCCCACGCGATGCATGAAGGCGCTGCAGCCAGGCCGATGACCAGGAACACCAGGCCACCACTTCCGGCACGACCGGGAATATGGTCGACGATTGCGACGATGAATGTCGCGCTGACCACATAGCCAATCCCCGCACAGAAATACGCAGCCGTAAAAAGACGCAAGAAGGCAGCGCTCGGCGGGGCATCTTCCATCTTCTGACCGGTTCTGGTCACAGCGCTACGATCAGGCGGCGGCAGCCAGCGCAAAGCAGGAACAAGCAGCAAACAACCCAGGGCGGTGAGCGCAAACCATTGCTGGCTCCAGTTCAGCCAGTGGCTCATCAAGGACACTGCGGCAGCTGCGCTGGCGATGCCGAGTCCGATACCGGAAAAATGGATGCCCAGTTCGCTGCGATGGTTATGGCGGATCAGCCAATTGAGGATCAGCCCGCTGCCCAGCAGCAAACCCGCAGCGCTGCTCAGCCCGGCGACGAAGCGTGACAACGCCCAGACTGTGAAATCTGTGGTCATTCCCATCATCGCGGTACTCAGGATCGCGAGGATCATGCCGATGCGGTACAGGCGATCTTTAAGGACCATGTCGCTGATCATCGTCGCGATCAGCGCGCCGCTGAGGTATCCGGCGTAATTTATCGCGGCCAGCCAGCCTGCTGCCGCAACGCCCAGACCTGCCTGATGCTGCATCAGCGGCAACAGCGGTGTGTAGGCAAAACGGGCCACCCCCAGCACCAGGATCAGGCTGAAGATACCCGCACTTAGCACTTTGATTCGATCTCGCTGTTTGTTCACCTGAATGTATCCTGGACTTTGTGTATAGGTAAGTCTTCAGTGCAGAAAGCCATGTTCATTTTGAACCGCCCAAAGGTGGCATTTGGAAAACCTGCACGCTTTCGCCTACAAAACAGGCCTTACTACTAATGTAAGTCATTTCCGTTCAATAAAAAAGCAATTTCATCACGCAAGCAAAAGGCTATTTTTTGGGTGGTTCGCGGCAGGCCGTCGGGTTGATGGTTATTTTTGGCTCTTCGCGGTTCAGTGTGTTGCGAGTAATGTCTGGGAAGCATCAGACCCACGTTTCGGCTATTAAAGCAAAGCGTCAAATCGTATTGATATTTTCGGTTTTAGATGGCAACCTGCGACATACATGGCAAGTTGGCACGTTCAAGCAAGCGGGAACATGATTCATACTACGTTGGGCAACCCGGAATCACCCGAGATGGCACAGCGTTATGCTCATCTATCCGGTGAACAGTTAGCCTGATACGTTGAGTATTCTTCCGGACTGCATCTTGTGAAAAGCTACGATCTGGCTATGGGACTACAAATAAAAAAGAGCTAAATTCAATTTAGCTCTTTGTATGTTTGGGGTGACTGATGGGGCTCGAACCCACGACAACCGGAATCACAATCCGGGACTCTACCAACTGAGCTACAGCCACCATTGATCAAACCAATCGCCGCCCGGCTAATCCGGCAAACAACACCGGCTGGCTGCTGGCAATGAAACTTTGCTGACAGACACTGGTGTGCCCGACAGGAATCGAACCTGCAACCCCCAGCTTAGAAGGCTGGTGCTCTATCCGGTTGAGCTACGGGCACAATTCCATTTTCTTGGGCCATTATAAAGCTTGTCAAATCCTGGTCGGGGTGGAGAGATTCGAACTCCCGACATCCTGCTCCCAAAGCAGGCGCGCTACCAGGCTACGCTACACCCCGAAGGCTGCGCATTATACAGACGCAGTGCCGGAAATCAATTTAGTTTAGGTGTTTTTTTAGTTTGGGCGAGGCCAGCATCAGGTAATAGCCCATCGACCACAGGGTAAGCAAGGCGGCGAGATATAAAAGCAGCGAACCGATCACCTGGCAATTTATCCCATACAGAGGTTCGTGATACAGCAACAAAATTATCGCGAGCATTTGAAAAGTAGTCTTGATTTTACCCAGCATCGAGACAGCGATACTCTTGCTTTCACCCAGCTTGGCCATCCACTCGCGCAAGGCAGAAATGGTGATTTCGCGTCCGATGATGATGAAAGAAATGATCGCATCGGCGCGCCCCAGCTTGACCAGCACAATCAACGCGGCCGCCACCATGAGCTTGTCTGCCACCGGGTCAAGGAATGCGCCGAATGCCGAATACTGGTCCAGTTTCCTTGCCAGAAATCCGTCCAGCCAGTCGGTTGCGGCAGCCAGCAGGAATACCGCCATGCTGATCATATCCTTGTAGTGAATGCTCATAGTGTGATCCGCCAAATAAAAAACGGAGACGAATACTGGAATAAGCAGGATTCTTAACCATGTGAGCAGATTGGGGATATTCAGCGGCATGTTGCTAGTGTAGCTGTTGGTAAATCTTTTCGGCAACCAAATCTTGATAATTCTTAGTGGAGTTGACGGTAAATCGCTTCAGCAAGTGCTTTGCTGATTCCATCAACTTTACTGAGTTGTTCAATGCTGGCCTGAGCCACTTCGCGCAATCCGCCGAAGTGAGTCAACAGACTGCGCCGCCGCTTGTCCCCCACCCCGCTGATTTCCTCCAGGGATGACGCCGTACGCGCCTTGCCGCGCTTGGCGCGATGCCCGGTGATGGCGAAGCGATGCGCCTCGTCGCGAATCTGCTGAATCAAGTGCAGGGCCGGATCGTCGCTGCTCAACTGTTTTGCCGTGCCGTCCGGAAAGATCAGCTGCTCCAATCCTGCTTTGCGCTCCTCGCCTTTGGCTACGCCGACCAAGGCCAAATCATTCAAGCCAAGCTCGTGCATGACTTCCATTGCGATGTGCAATTGCCCGAGTCCACCGTCGATCAGAACCAGATCCGGGCATATCAAGTCAATTTTGGCACCCTCCGACTTTTGGCCTTCCCTTTGACTGGACTCAGAACAGGCTTCGGCAAGCTTCTGGTAGCGACGCGTCAACACCTGGCGCATCGCCGCATAATCGTCGCCGGGCGTGATGCTGCCAATGTTATAGCGACGATACTGGCTGGTGCGCATGTCAAGGTTTTCGTACACCACGCAGGATGCCTGAGTCGCTTCGCCCATGGTGTGGCTGATGTCGAAACACTCGATGCGCTGCAGGTCGGGCATGTCCAGAAATTCGCGCAACCTGTCCAGGCGCAATTTCTGTCCGCCCTGCTGAGCTTTTCGCTGTTGCAAGGCCAGCAGGGCATTGTGTTGTGCCATTTCCAGCCACTGCTTGCGTTCCCCGCTCACCGCCTGGCTGATCTTTACCGTGTGTCCGGCCTGTTCGCTGAGCAATTGCGCCAGCGTCTCGTCGTCGCACTCGGCATCCAGAATCAGCAATGGCGGCACGCTGCGGCTCAGGTAATGCTGCGCGATGAACGCCTGCGCGATCTCGTTAGCGGACAGATCTTCGGCATGATCGGGGAAAAAACTCTTGTCGCCCAAGTGCCTTCCGCCGCGCACCATCGCCAGATTCACGCAGACCAGACTATCCTGCTGCGCAAGAGCGATGATGTCCGCATCCGTTGCGCCACCGGTGGATTCGACGAATTGCCTTTGCTGCACGGTATGCAATGCGCGCAACTGGTCGCGAAGTTCGGCGGCCTGCTCATAATGCTGTTCTTCCGCAGCTCGCTCCATCGTGGCGCGTAAAGTTTGTTCGACTTCCTGATAGCGGCCCTGCAGCAGCAGTGCTGCGTTGCGGATACCAACCTTATAGTCACCGGCTGAAATCAATTTCACACACGGGGCAGTACAGCGGTGGATCTGGTGCAGCAAACACGGCCGGGTACGATTGCTGAATACACTGTTTTCGCAGGTGCGGATGCGAAAAATTTTTTGCAGCAACTGGATACTTTCCTTGGCCGCAGACGCATTCGGAAAAGGACCAAAATATTCATGCCTGCGGTTTGGCGTACCGCGATAGTAGCTCAGGCGCGGGAACTCGTCCCCGCTCAGAACAATATAAGGATATGATTTATCATCTCTAAATAAGATGTTATAGCGCGGTCTTAATGACTTTATTAAGTTGTTTTCCAGCAGCAATGCTTCAGCCTCGGAGCGCGTGACCGTGGTTTCGATGCGCGCGATGTGCGACACCATCAGTCGAATGCGCGGAGAAACATTGGTTTTCTGGAAATATGACGTAACACGCTTCTTGAGTTGGTTAGCCTTGCCGACGTACAGCACTTCTCCCTTTTTATCGAAAAAACGATACACGCCCGGCAACAACGGCAGGCTGACAAGTATCGGCTGCGGGTCGAATTCCATTTTGTCCAGGTCAGTCTTCAATTAACCATCTATTTTTATAAACAAGTGAGGGATTCCTCGGCAATGGGACTGGAAGCAATTTCAATATATTTTGCAATATCCCCGATTACCGCCTCGAACATTGCAGTGGTCAATCGTTTGGTCTGGGTGTTGTAACGGCTACAGTGGTAGCTGTCGAACAGCGTCAGGCCATCTGGCAACGCGTGTCGCGCTCCATGACCAAAGGCGAATTCGCTCTTGCGCAGTTGCAATGCCATCAGCACCGCCTGGTGGGCAATTGTCCCCAGCGCCAATATAGCCGCGCCCCTGGGCAGAATTGCCAGTTCCTCGGCGACGTAACCATTACAGCCCCGAATTTCAGCAGGCTCTGGCTTGTTCTGCGGCGGCAGACAGCGCACCGCGTTGGTGATACGGCAGTTTTTCAGCTTTAATACGGGGTTCGCATCCCCATCTTCGTTCAACGGCACTGCACTGCTGGCGAAACCGTATTTGTGCAACGAGCCATACAGCAGGTTTCCCGCAAAATCGCCGGTGAACGGCCGACCTGTTCGATTCGCGCCGTGCATGCCGGGTGCCAACCCGACAATCAAGAACTTCCCTCCTGTCTTGCCGAACGAACTGACCGGCAACGCATGATAATCCGGATGTTCAACCCGCACCTGATCGAGAAATCCTGCCAGGCGCGGGCAGCGACGGCAATCTTGTTTAAAAGTAAGCATATTGGCATCCATGGGTGATTGTTTCATTCGTTCTCTTCAAATTCCAGCACAAACTTGCCCGCGCCGTTTTGTCCCAATATCTGGGCCAGATATGGCATCACTTTTTGTAACACACCATGCGACAGCCATGGCGGATTGAGGATGAACATGCCGCTGCCATACATGCCGAACCCGTCTTCGCTCTGGGTTTGCACGCTGAGAGCAACATGCAGCCAGCTCTTCACCGGCAGCTTTTTGAGCTGCCCGGGCAACTGCCGCGACTCGGCGCGCTGCAACTGCGGATACCATACCGCATATACCCCGCTGGCAAAGCGTTTCAGCCCCTCGCGCAATGCCGCCACCACGCGCTGATAATCCTGTTTGTCTTCATAAGGCGGGTCGATCAGCACCAATGCGCGGCGCGGAGGGGGCGGCAACAAGGCTTTCAGCGCAGCGAAGCCATCGGCGGTCTGCATCAACACTTGCGTGCCATGGCCAATAATATTTTTGGCAAAATTCTGCTGCAGGATTTCGCTGTCAGCTGGATGCAATTCGAATAACCGCATCCTGTCCTCCTTGCGCAGCAGCTCCAGCGCGATTAGCGGCGAACCCGGATAAAGCTTCAATTCCCCGTCGGGATTGATGCGCTTCACCAGCGCCACATACTCCGCCAGCGCTGCTGGCATATCGTCGCGCTCCCACAACCGTGCGATGCCGCTTTCATACTCGGCGTTCTGCGTGGCATAGCCGCTATCCAGTGAATAACAGCCTGCCCCGGCATGGGTGTCTATGTACCAGAATGGCTTGTCCTTTTGCGCCAGGTAACCCAGCAATTGCACCTCGATGAAGTGCTTCAGCACATCGGCGTGATTGCCGGCATGGAAGGCGTGGCGGTAACTCAACATGGATGGTATCAAGTATCAGGAAAACGCGATTGTGCCATGCCCGGTCAAATATTGTGACCCCCGGCTCAGGCAAATTACCAACCTGCAGGATAAAGACCTATGTTCTGCAGTGCCTTGTCCGGTGCACAATTCCCTGTGACCGAAGGCTAACGCAAGGATACGAAAAGCCAATTGTTGCCCATATTGTAATATGGAATTACAATCAGGCCTTGCTTGGCAAACATGCTGAAAGGTATGGGCGCAAAGTCTCCGGCCTAAGGGAAACTATGGTAGCGGGATTGCGACATGCGGGGTTCTGCCCTGCGTCTGTTTTCCTCCATTGCCTGTCCATTTTTTCTGCCGCCGTTGTATAGGCAATCACCATCATCGAAAACAATGATCAAGATTGCCACCACAAACGAATTTAACAAAAAGTTCACGTCCGGTACGTTAGATACATTGCAACATAGCGAGCAATCAAGGGGGAGTAATGCTGAGCAAGTCAAGACCGAGCTGCAGCCGACACCGGCTGCGAACCGAGGGTATCCACAACAGCCCCGATGGATATGACGCAGGCATCCACCAAATGCATCAGCCCCATTCAAATGTTAGCGGCTGTTATTTTCCGCTATCCGCAAGTGGAAAATAAATTGAGCAAAAATGCGGCGATACAATCCGCACAGTTGCAGCAATTGCTTTCCATCAGCAATGTATCGCTGGTTGCCAGCATACTTATCGCTACAATTCTTGCTTACATGCAGCGAGAAGTCATCCCCCCGCGGATTCTCCTGCTCTGGTATTCCTTCATGGTATTGGCAACGCTTTTACGGGCTGGCCAGATCATTACCTATCAGCGTCATCCAGTGGATGACGCTGAGGCAATCCGCGTTCGACTTGTAAGGTTTCGTCTGATTGTTATGGCGTCCTCCCTGGTGTGGGGATCGGCTGGCTGGCTGTTGTTTCCCGCCAATGATCCGCACCACCAGGTGTTCCTGATACTTATGCTTGCCGGAATGACGGTTGGAGGCGTAATTTCATTTTCGGCCGACCTGGTCAGTGCAATTGTGTTTTCAGCATTGCTTATCGCGCCTGTCACGATCCGTTTGTTTGTGTCAGGAGACAGCTTGCTCGTGTCAACCGGACTGGCGACGATGCTGTACCTCTGTTTCATGGTCATGAGCATGTTGCATATCAACCGTAACATATTCGACAACGTCACGTTGCGTCTTGAGGCCTCAGGACGTGAAAAGACGGTAAGGGCCAGTGAAGAGCGTTACCGTTTATTGCTGAGGCATTCGCCGGTGGGTATATTCCATTACGACACCAACCTTGTCATTACTTATTGCAACGATCGCTTCGCGGAAATCTTGCACAACTCGATTGACCGTCTGGTCGGCCTGGATATAAAGACCCTCAAAGATCAGGCTGTTATCAGCACCCTGAAAAAAGCCGTGAATGGCAATATCGGCCATTACGAAGGCAATTACTTGGCCACCTACAGCGATGCCAATAAATGGCTGGACATGACCAGTGCACCATTCCGTGATGAAGACGGAATTATCCTCGGGGGTATTGGCATCGTTCAGGACATCTCCGAACGCAAGGCAACCGAGGAAGAGAGCAAATATCTGGCCTTTTACGATCACCTCACCAAACTCCCCAACAGGCGCCTTCTGGTTGATCGGCTTGAACACGCATTCGCTTCCAGCGTGCGTACCGGTACAGAAGGCGCACTGCTGTTCATTGACCTGGACAATTTCAAAAGCCTCAATGACACACTCGGCCATCAAGTCGGCGACCTGTTCCTGCAACAGGTGGCGCTGCGCCTGGCCTCCTGTGTGCGCGAAGGCGACACCGTGGCCCGTTTTGGTGGTGATGAATTCGTGGTGATGCTGGAGAACCTGAGTGAACATACTCTTGAAGCCGCAGCACAGACCGAAACTGTCGGCGAGAAGATACTCGCTTCCCTCAGCCTGCCCTACCAGCTTGAGACTCACGCATACCACAGCACCGCCAGCATCGGAGCCACCCTGTTCAATGGCCACCGGCAGACGACAGATGAACTGATGAAACAGGCCGACATCGCGATGTATCAGGCCAAGAAAGCCGGCCGCAACGCACTGCGTTTTTTTGACCCGCAAATGCAGGCCAGCATCACTGACCGTGTCGCACTGGAAGACGAATTGCGCAAAGCGCTCGATCAGCGGCAATTCCAGCTGTATTACCAGATCCAGATGGACAGCTCGAATCAACCGCTGGGGGCGGAGGCGCTGATACGCTGGATACACCCGCTGCGCGGAATGATTT
>JAJZEQ010000129.1 GCA_021851345.1 Pseudomonadota bacterium | reverse complement strand
CAACTGCACGGCACCTACACCGGCCCCGATCCCGAGTCCCGGCTCGAAGTGAAGAACCTCAAGTTCCGCTACGCCGAGAGCGAGCCGTGGGTGATTCAGGATCTGAGCTTCAGCATCGAGCCGGGCGAGAGCGTGGCCATCGCTGCGCCCTCGGGCACGGGCAAGACGACCCTGGCCAAGCTGGTGTTGGGCCTGCTGGAACCGACCGAGGGCACGATCCTGTTCGGCGGCATCGACATCCGCACGCTGGGGCTGGCGCGCTACCGCAGCCTGGTCGGCGCGGTGATGCAGGACGACACCCTGTTTGCCGGCTCGATCGCCGACAACATCAGCTTATTCGATCCCGACACCACACCTCTCAAGGTCGAGGCGGTGGCACGGCAGGCACAGATCCACGACGAAATCATCGCGATGCCGATGGGCTACCAGACCCTGGTCGGCGACATGGGCTCCAGCCTCTCCGGCGGACAAAAGCAGCGCGTGCTGCTGGCACGCGTGCTGTACCGCCATCCCCGATTTCTAGTGCTGGACGAGGCGACCAGTCAGCTTGATTTGGCGAATGAACGTAGTGTCAATGCTCTGGTCCAGCGCCTCAACATTGCACGCATGGTGCTATCACACCGTACCGAGACTCTTTTGGCGATGAATCGTGTAATACAACTAACGAAAGGGCTTGGCAACATCGATAGATGACTAGTTCGGCATAACGTCAGACTGCCTAATTCCAATAAGATATTGTGATAAGATAATTCAAGCACATCTTCGTATAGAAAGTACGCTTTTGAGCATGGCCTGGCTCACTCGTATAGGAACTCGACATGCGAACTGTATTAATACACACCGTAAGAAATGACGCGCATGCCAAAATTGTAGCCAAAGCGCTCAATAAGCGAGGAAATAGAGTGATTACTTGGCTTGGCGAAAATTATCCGCTGCGAGCAAATGTAAGCGTTATCCATGTTGGCAAAGAAGCCGAGGCAATTTTCCGATCAGACGAAGTGTGCTTTAATGGCGCAGAGATCGACGTCGTTTGGAATAGAAGGAGAATGTTACCACAGGTTCCAGCAAGCGTTGACGCTAGGGACGTGGATTTTTCGTTCAAAGAATTGCAAACCGCTTTCGCAAGTCATGACCTGTATTTTAGTAACGCATTCTGGATAAATAATGAAAAATCAACGGTGTATTCGGACTTAAAAATGATGCAACTAATCAAGGCGCAAAAGGTTGGCATGTGCATCCCTAAAACTTTAATCAGCAACGATCCACTAGGAGTTCGTAAGTTCGTCGGTCAGACGAGTCAATGCATTTATAAATCACTAAACGGACATGTATGGCATGAAGACGGGAAGCGGTTATCAACCTATACCGCGCGCATCCATGAGTCGGCGCTCGTGGCCGATGCAGCTTTGCAGGCTGTACCTGGCATTTACCAAGAGATGATTCAGAAATCTTTTGAGGTCCGTGCGCAATTTTTCGGGAATTATTATGCGGCCATAAAAATAAATTCTCTCGGACTGAAAGAAGGTGATTTGGATTGGCGGATTGGTCAAAACGAGATTGAGTCCTGTGAAGCCATTCTATTGCCTCACCAGATATATAAATCGTGTCTTAATTTAATGTGCGAATTGGACATTGTTAGTGGCGGATTTGATTTTATTGTTGACATTGAGGGAAATTGGATTTTTCTGGAGGTAAACGAGGCTGGACAATTTTTATTTATTGAGGAATGGTGCAGGCAACTTCATTTGCTCGATGCGTTTTGCCAATTCGTTGAAAAAATGGACATGAATTTTCAATATACCGAATCAGCTTCGCCAATAGATATTGCGGATTTCTACGAAGAAGTCGCGGCTGTGTAATAATAGGCTCTATACTTTGTCGTAAATAGATGACGCACTTGGCCCGCGACACTCAGCGGCGCGAACCAGAATACTAGCGTGAGGCAAGAATGTGAGAGATGCTTGAGAGATGCTTCAGTATGACGGTGCGTAAGACTGTCTTGCCATAAAAACGGACTCAGTGTTTGCGTCATCGAATTCATGCGGATGGTCCGCATGGCCGAAGTGCGGGCGCTTCCGCACACAATACAGGAGTAATGCTATGAAAACTTCTGAACCAACGTCGTATCGCGTCCTTGGTCGTTTACTGTCACGTGAAGAGATGGCTCATGTTTCTGGCGGCACTGGCAACGGTGGTGGCAAGATCGTCACAACGCCACAGACGGATGGCTGCTCTACCACTACTGGGTCTGGCGGAGGAGATTCTAAACCTACGCCATGCCCGCCCGGGTGACCTGCACTGGTCATAGAAACTTTGCTCGCCTTGGGTTACTCCAAGGCGAGCGCTTTTGAGTAGCTCACGATTACATGCGAATGCCTGTAAGCCAATGGACAGCATACACACTACTCGCGTTTGCAGTAGCGGCTTGTGCGCTGGCCGCTACCGTGCTGCATGCCTGGGATTCGCCGCGGATCGGTGGCTCAGCGCCTAGGTACCAATACCTCGCATTGGGTTACCAACACCCCGAAGGGGTCAGTTTCACCACTGTCCAGAGTTCCGACCTTCCGGCCCTTATCGCCCACCTGCCGGCGCGATGGCATGTAGGACTTGCTCCCTCTTGGGATTACGCCATGGGCCCCCGTGCAGGCAAAGACCTGTCACAGTTGAAAGTGGGGACAGTCTTTGGCGATTACATGCAAGCCCTGCATCTGCGGCCGTTGGCCGGAAGGCTGATCGAACTGCGCGACCAGCGCGATGGCGCACTGGTCATTGTGCTTTCGCAAGCGACGGCGCAGCGCTGGTTCGGTGGTGTGGACGCAGCCATTGGTCGGGTCGTCTATGACAGCCATGGATTGGTCTTGCGTGTCGTCGGCGTGTTACCGGCGGCGTTTGGCGGGATCGACGGGCGCTTCAGTAGCCATCCGGTGCAAGCTTGGATTCCCGGCCCACTGATGCCGCTGGTCAGCAATGGTTTCTGGCCGACAAAAACCCGCAAGGCACCCACAGGCGATCTGCTGAGTATCGTGGCGACAGAGGGTTGGGCGCCTCTTCTCAGTGTTCCTGCGGATGTCGGGACGCCGCAGTTGCGCAGTGAACTCGCACGCGTGTTTGCCGGCATGGGCGATAGTCGCCCGGCCGATGCACAAGGCTTTGCCTGGACAGCGCCCTACACCCTGTTCCCCGCGGCGCAGAAGCTGATCGCCAAGCGTATCAGGCTGTTTCTCGGGCTGGCGATCACGGCGTTGGTACTGGCAACCATCAACGTGCTGGTGTTGCGCTGGCTGGACTATCTGCGCCGGCGCAACACGCTTCAGCTCGAACGTGTACTAGGGGCACGCCGTGACTGGCTGTGGCGGCGTCTATTGTGGCGGGGTCTCGCGACGCTGCTGGCGCTGCTGCTGGCAACCGCGGTGCTCGTCGCACTGGGCGCGCTGCTTTTGCGTCACTTGGTGAGTGTGCTGGGTCCAGTGCTGACACCGCATGCGCTGCTTGCGCCCTTGACGTGGATTCTGCCTATTGTGGTGGTGTTAGCCATGCTGGTCGAGTTGCTGCCGCTGCTGTTCCTACTTGGCCGTGAACGTCTGGATGATGTGCGCACGGTATCGGGCACGCGTGGCGACCGGGTGTTCGGGTTGGTGCTGTTGGCCGCGGAGGTCCTGTTGGGCATGGCGATGAGCGTGCTTGCGGCGTGGACCATCGGTTATGCATGGCATACCGTACACGAGCGGCTCGGTATGCTGGATCGCCCGGCGACATTCGTCGATCTCGATATCACGCGCAACATTTTCAGTGAGCGCCAGGATTTACATGCACAACAGGCCGGGCTGCAGACCACGCTCGATACCGCAGCGCAAGTCGTGCCGGCGGGCCGCGCGCTCGGGTTTGGCCCCCAGATCAGGCCCGGCGTCGGCTCCGACATGCCCGTAACGATCCACGCGGGAACGCATGTCATCAGCGCCTGCGTGCATCAAGCCACACCGGGCTGGGTCGAGGCCGCTGGCGTACATGTGCAGGCAGGTACCAACTTTGATGCGGTCCATGCGCAGCCGGACACGGTTCTGCTGGATGCACGCGTGGCCGATCGCCTGTTCGGATCAGTGCGGGGCGCCCTTGGGCAATCCGTTGTCAAGCAGTACGACAGCAAGCCGCAACGTGTTGTGGGTGTGCTGGCGCCGGTGTATCTGGGCGGCAGCCGCAAAGACAGTTGCCCGGTGGTGTTCCAGGACTTGCGCGATGATGTGTATGGTCTCGCGGGCGGGCCGCACAGTCTTGCGATTGGCGGCGATTTGAGCGACGCACAACGCGCGGCATTGCGGCAGCGCCTGGATGCGCTTTTCGAGCGTGAACATGTGCATCTCACTATGGCGGGCGTACGCAGCACCGGTGAGCTGCGCGACTGGCTGGCCGCGCAGCAGATCACGCAATCGCGCGTGTTCACCGCCATCGCGCTGTTCGCCTGGGGCAGCGCCCTGTCGGGCATCTTCGCCCTATTGCG
>JAJZEQ010000222.1 GCA_021851345.1 Pseudomonadota bacterium | reverse complement strand
TCTGTTCGGCACCGGATATCGCCGGCAAGGACATTGCCAATCCGCTGGCAACTATCCTGTCGGTCGCGATGATGATGCGTTACACATTCGCGCGCGAAGACGTCGCGCAAAAGATTGAAAAGGCAGTTCGCAGCACATTGCAACAGGGTTTGCGTACCGGCGATATCGCCGAGGCCGGCAAGCAGAGAATCGGCACTGAAGCGATGGGCGACGCGGTGGTGCAGGCGCTTTGAGCTTGCGGCCGGGTGACCAGCAGCTTCAGCAAAACAGTTTGCCGCTTGCTGCGTGCTACCCGTTTAACAGATTGAAACTTTGAAAGAGAAGACGCATGAGCAAGCTATATGACGTTTGTATATTAGGCGCGACCGGAGCGGTGGGAGAGGCGATGCTGTCGATACTGGAACAGCGCAAGTTCCCGGTGCGCAATCTTTATCCGCTCGCTTCCAGTCGTTCTGCAGGTTCCACAGTGAGCTTCAAAGGACAGGAACTTACCGTCATAGACGTGGAAGGATTCGACTTTTCCAAAACCCAGATCGGTTTGTTCTCGGCAGGCGGCGGCGTCTCGGAAAAATACGCGCCTATGGCTGCGGCTGCCGGTTGCGTGGTGATCGACAATACCGCGCACTTCCGCTACGACCGGGATATTCCGCTGGTGGTGCCTGAGGTGAATCCGCACGCCATCGCCCAGTACAAGAATCGCGGCATCATCGCCAATCCGAATTGCTCTACCATCCAGATGGTGGTGGCACTCAAGCCTATCCAGGACGCGGTGGGGATTGCGCGTATTAACGTAGCGACTTATCAGGCAGTATCCGGTACCGGCAAGGAGGCGATCGACGAACTGGCCGAGCAAACGCGCGCGCTGTTCAACCATAAAGATGTCGAAGTCGGGGTCTATCCAAAACGCATCGCTTTTAACGTGTTGCCGCAGATCGACGTATTCATGGAAAACGGCTATACCAAGGAAGAAATGAAAATGGTCTGGGAAACCAGAAAGATCATGGAAGACGATTCCATTCAGGTGAACCCGACTGCGGTGCGCGTGCCGGTATTCTATGGGCATTCCGAGGCGGTGCACATCGAAACCCGAAAGAAAATTACCGCCGCCGAGGCAAGAGCATTGCTGGAGAAGGCCCCGGGCGTGGTCGTGTTGGACAAGCGCGAACCAGGCGGCTACCCGACGCCGATCGAGGCGGCCGGCAACGATGCAACCTATGTCGGGCGCATACGTGATGATATCTCTCATTCCATGGGTTTGAATCTCTGGGTGGTTAGCGACAATGTACGCAAGGGAGCAGCCCTGAATAGCGTCCAAATCGCTGAAATTTTAATTGCCAAATACCTTGATTAGGACATAATGCGAAGAACATTATGAGCTTGTGCTTATAACTCTTTGATGTTATTTTGTATTATCCAATAAAAAAGGTAAGGGTGATCGAGTGCAAAAATCACTGCTAAAATTGCTCTGGGCTATTGCTGGTTTGGCCTTGTCCGCGTCGATTCACGCCGTTGGCATGGGCGGAATAAATGTAGCTTCAGCTTTGGGGCAACCGCTCAAGGCAGAAATCGATTTAATGGCGGTCAGCAAAACCGAAAAGGACAGTCTGGTGGCGCGTCTTGCCTCAACAGATGCCTACAAGACCGCGGGTCTGGATTATCCGTATGGCAACAAGTTCAAATTCGAGATACAAAGTCGTGCGAGCGGAGAGTTTTACATCAAAGTAAGCAGCGCGCAGCCGATTAACGATCCTTTTGTAAGTTTGCTGGTTGAATTGAGCTGGTCTGCAGGAAAATTGTCGCGCGAATATACATTCCTGCTCGACCCTGTTGACTATGTGCCCGTACAGCCCGCCCAAGCGACAGTACAACCTGTCTCTCCGACTATACAACCCGCCGAGCCCGTCCAGACTTTTGCTGCATCGGCCGTCCCGGAAGTTCGGGTAACAAATGCAGTTAATCCTGTTGAGTCGGTGGCTCCGTTAACCGCGGTTGTGCCTGCCGGGGAATCTGCCGTCCCGGCAGTGACTGTTGCCGCATCCGCTGTCCCGGACGTTACGAATGAAACAGCAGCCAAGGTTGGGGAGCAAACAACAGCCGTAGAAGCTGAGCCGGTGGAACAGCAGGCTGTTTCGGCCGTCGCGGCGGTTCCGGAGCAAAAAGAGCCGGTCGATGTTCATCGCGGCGACAGCCTGTATAAAATTGCAGCCAGGTACAAACTGGCCGACATGAATCTGGAACGCATGCTGGTGGCGTTGTACCGGGTCAATGCCGACCAGTTTGACGGCAGGAACATGAACCGCATCAGGGCGGGAAAGATTCTGCATTTACCCAGTCAGGAAGAATATGACAAGGTGACACTGCACGAAGCGGTAAAAGAGATTCAAGCCCAGGCGGCTGATTGGAATGCCTACCGGCAGAAACTGGCCAGTGCGGCCACGATAGGCGTTCAGTCCCAGCCCCCGCAACAGGTTGCTACCGGAAAGATCAGCAGTTCGGTTCTGGATAATGCTCCTGTTGCCAAGGAATCTGCCAAAGAAGTGCTGAAACTATCCAAGGGCGAGGCTCCTGGCGACCTGACCGCAACGGGTGCGGGTGGCACCATGTCCGCGCAGGACAAGAAAAATGCGGCGCAGGAAGATGCCATAGCAAAGGCCAAGACCGAAAAAGAAGGGCAGGAGCGTGCTGCGTTGCTGGAAAAAAATCTTCAGGATATGAAGCGTCTGGCCCAATTGAAAACCGAGGCAGCGGCATTGGCGCAGCCGCACAGTGCAGTGGCACCCGCACCTGTGAAATCCGCAGAAGCAAATGCCGCGAAGCCAAAACCCAGGGAGCCGGTACCCGAACCTGCGCTGCTGGACCAGATTTTGAACGAACCGCTTTATCTCGCCGGTGGCGGAGCCGCTTTGCTGGCTGCGGGGTTGCTGGGCATCATGTTAAGCCGGCGAAAAAAAAAACAGGAACATGAAGTTGGCGGGGTAGAAGAGGTTGCGGAGGATGTTGGCTCGACGACCGGACGCATGTCTCAGCCGGTTGTTCCTTCCCCGGATACGGGGGACTTCACCCGCTCGAGTGTACCGCAACCCGCGGCAGAGGCTTTGCAGTCCGAGAGTGTCGATCCTATCAGTGAAGCAGACCTGTTCCTCAATTTTGGCCGCGATGCGCAGGCTGAGGAGATACTAAAAGAAGCCCTGCAACATACCCCGAACAACCATCAAATTCACCTCAAGCTGCTGGGAATTTATGCCAACCGAAAGGACGCCAGTTCCTTTTCGGCTCTGGCCAGCAAGTTGAAAGAATCCGGTGATGATGTTGCCTGGCAACAGGCCGTTGAGATGGGTCGCAAGCTGGAGCCGGATAGTGCCTTGTACGGGGGTTTCAAGTCGATGGAAGACACCGGCAGTGCGACCGTGCAGGTGATGGCATTCAATGCAAAGTCCGAACCGGCAGTGCCAGAGAAGTCTACGGCTCTGGATTTCGATTTTGATGCAAAGTCCCCGGTAACACAGTCAATTTCATCAGCAGAGCAGAATTTTTTGAGCGGTGGTGACCAGACCGTGATGTTGGCTGCAGGGCAAGGGATGGATTTCGATATCACATCCACAAATCCGGCAATACCGGCGGCTGTCGAATCGGCCACATTGTCTGATACTGACGGCTTGGTATTTGATGTGACTGGCAGTCATTCATTTGCACCAGCGGCGCGTCAGGAAGAGGATACGATAGTCGATGATGGCGGTATGGAATTTACACTGGATTTTCCGACTGATGATGTCATTGAAAAACCTGCGGCGCCGGCCATGCCCGCCGGAATTGGTTTGGCAGGAATCAGTCTCAACTTCGATGATGTGGTGGCAACACCGGACGAACCTGCGGCGGCTGGCAAAGATGACCAATGGCAGGAAGTCTCGACAAAACTCGATCTGGCCAAGGCTTACCAGGAAATGGGCGATAATGATGGTGCGCGCGAGATCCTTGAGGAAGTGATGCGCGAGGGTGATGCCGCGCAGCGCGAAGCCGCGCAAGCCTTGTTCGATCAGCTCGGTTGACCTGAGTTTTATAAAGCCATCTGACTGATAGAACTCCCAGCTTTTTAGCTGTGCAAAAAAAGCTGTGCATTGCCAATGGCTAAGTCACCATAAGACGGTGACATAAGCCGCTGGTTAACGGCGGTCCGACTATGGGCTGCCGTTTTATTTTGGAGTGAGATTTGAAGTTCCATCCTGCCGTGCAAATTCTGAGCTGGTGTTCGCTGGTTGTTGCCATGCAGGTTTTGGCACCCGGTGCATTGCTGGTTACGGCAGGGTTTATTTTCCTTGCAGCACTGCTGGCATCACCCCGCAAGTTCGTGCAATTGTTGCGCCGCACTCGTTGGATCATGCTGTCGCTGCTGCTGATCTATGGATACAGCACGCCGGGTCAAGCTGTGCTGGTCTGGCTGGGGACACTGGGTCCCAGCCGTGAAGGTCTGGGTGACGGCCTGTTGCAGCTCACCCGTTTGGCGGCCACATTGGCCGGATTGGCCATATTGCTGGAGCGCTTGC
>JAJZEQ010000134.1 GCA_021851345.1 Pseudomonadota bacterium | reverse complement strand
CCACCCACTGCGTGGCCATCATGGAAAACGGCAAGACCAAGGTGATCGAGAACGCTGAAGGCGCCCGCACCACACCGTCCATCGTCGCCTATATGGAAGACGGCGAGGTGCTGGTGGGTGCTCCCGCCAAACGCCAGGCCGTGACCAATCCGACCAACACGCTGTATGGCGTGAAGCGCCTGATCGGGCGCCGCTTCGAAGAGCCCATGGTGCAGAAGGACATCGCAATGGTGCCCTTCAAGATCGTCAAGGCCAAGAACGGCGACGCATGGGTGAAAGTGCGCGACAAGGAATTCTCCGCTCCCGAAATTTCTGCCCAGGTGCTGATGAAGATGAAGAAGACCGCCGAAGACTATCTCGGCGAACCCGTGACCGAGGCGGTCATCACTGTGCCTGCCTACTTCAACGATGCACAGCGCCAGGCCACCAAGGATGCCGGCCGCATCGCGGGACTCGAAGTGAAGCGCATCATCAACGAGCCCACTGCAGCCGCGCTGGCTTTTGGCCTGGACAAGCAGGAAGGGGACCGCAAGATCGCGGTGTATGACCTCGGCGGCGGAACCTTCGATATTTCCATCATCGACATCGCCGAGATCGATGGCGAACACCAGTTCGAAGTGATGTCCACCAACGGCGACACCTTCCTCGGCGGCGAAGACTTTGACATGCGCGTGATCGACTATCTGGTCGATGAGTTCAAGAAGGAAAGCGGCATCGACCTGCGCAAGGACGTGCTGGCGTTGCAGCGCCTGAAGGACGCCGCGGAAAAAGCCAAGATCGAATTGTCCAGCGCGCAGCAGACCGAAGTGAACCTGCCCTACGTGACCGCCGACGCAAGCGGACCGAAACACCTGGCGGTGAAGATCACCCGCGCCAAGCTGGAAAGCCTGGTCGAAGACCTGGTCGCCCGCACCATCGAGCCGTGCAAGATCGCGATGAAGGATGCCGGCGTATCGGCAAGTGACATCGCCGACGTGATTCTGGTCGGCGGCCAGACGCGCATGCCCATGGTGCAGGAAAAAGTGAAGGAATTCTTCGGCAAGGAACCGCGCAAGGACGTCAACCCCGACGAAGCCGTGGCGGTCGGCGCCGCGATCCAGGGCGGCGTGCTGCAGGGCGAAGTGAAAGACGTGCTGCTGCTGGACGTGACCCCCCTGAGCCTGGGTATCGAAACCATGGGCGGCGTGATGACCAAGCTGATCAAAAAGAACACCACGATCCCGACCAAGGCCTCGCAGGTGTTCTCCACCGCCGATGACAACCAGAGCGCGGTGACGATACACGTGCTGCAGGGCGAGCGCGAAGTGGTTTCCGGCAACAAGAGCCTGGGGCAATTCAATTTGTCCGACATTCCCCCCGCACCGCGCGGCATGCCGCAGATCGAGGTCACCTTTGACATCGACGCCAACGGCATCCTGCATGTGTCGGCAAAGGACAAGGCGACCGGCAAGGAGAACAAGATCAAGATCCAGGCCAGCTCCGGCCTGAGCGAAGCGGAGATCAAGCAGATGGTGCAGGATGCCGAAGCCCATGCCGAGGATGACCGCAAGGCACTTGAACTGGTGACCGCGCGCAACCAGCTCGATTCGCTGATCCACTCCACGCACAAGTCGCTGAAGGAATATGGCGAGCACCTGAGCGCAGAGGAAAAGACCAGCGTCGAGTCTGCGCTCAAAGAAGCCGAAGAAGTCGTCAAGTCCGACGACAAGGACGCAATCACAGCCAAGGCCGAAGCGCTGTCCACGGCGGCGCAAAAGCTCGGTGAAAAGATGTACGCAGCCGAACAGGCCAAGGCGCAAGCCGGTTCCGCCTCCGGCGCTGAAGCGAAGAAAGATGAAGGCGACGTGGTGGATGCGGAATTCACCGAAGTAAAGGACGAAAAGAAGTAAGCGGACTTACTCTGTAACATGGCATGCAGGGGCGGGTTTCAAACCCGCCCAAAACAAAATATGTAACCCATGATACGGGCGGGTTTGAAACCCGCCCCTACTTTTCAAATATGGCAAAAAAAGACTACTACGAAGTCCTCGGCGTCAACCGCGATGCGTCGGACGAAGAAATCAAAAAGGCTTATCGCAAGCTGGCGATGAAGCACCACCCGGACCGCAATCCCGACAACCCGAAGTCCGAGGAACATTTCAAGGAAGCCAAGGAGGCATATGAAATACTAAGCGACGGGCAGAAGCGTGCCGCTTATGACCAGCACGGCCATGCCGCATTTGAATCGGGCGGCATGGGCGGAGGCAGCCCGTTCGGTGCGGGAGGAGCGGGAGCAGGCTTTGATTTTTCCGACATCTTCGGCGACATCTTCGGCGGCGCGCGCGGAGGCGGCGGGCGCAGCAATATGCAGCGCGGTGCAGACCTGCGCTATAACCTCGAGATCACCCTGGAACAGGCCGCACGCGGCACCGAAACAAAAATCCGCATACCTGCGATGGAGGAATGCGCGACATGCCACGGTTCGGGCGCCAAGCCGGGAACCGCCCCGACCACCTGCACGACCTGCGCGGGACATGGCCAGGTACGCATGCAACAGGGATTCTTTTCGATCCAGCAGACCTGCCCGCGCTGCCACGGCACCGGCAAGATGGTTGCCTCACCGTGCAAGGACTGCAATGGCAACGGGCGCATCAAGCAGCACAAGACCCTGTCGGTAAAAATCCCGCCCGGCGTGGATAACGACGACCGCATCCGCCTGTCCGCGGAAGGCGAACACGGCGCGAATGGCGGGCCTCCCGGCGACCTGTATGTGGTGATCAACATCAAGCCGCACGCGGTATTCCAGCGCGACCACAACGATCTGCATTGCGAAATGCCGATCAGTTTCAGCACTGCCGCGCTCGGCGGTTCCATCGAGATCCCCACGCTGGACGGGGTGGCCACGATCAAGATCCCGGCCGAAACACAGAGCGGAAAAATATTCAGGTTGCGCGGCAAGGGCATCAAGGGGGTGCGCAGCGCGAGCCACGGCGACCTGCATTGCCATGTGGCTATCGAAACCCCGGTCAACCTGACCGAGCGGCAGAAAGAGCTGCTGCGCGAGTTCGAGGCCATCAACGAAAGGGACAGCGAACGCCACAACCCCCGGGCAAAGTCATGGATGAACAAGGTAAAGGACTTTTTTGCCGGATGATTGCCGGACTTGCAAGCGCGACTGATGGCCCCAATCATTTTAGCCGCCGCGATCTGGCCGGATACCCAACCCTGAATTACAATACCCGGCCATGACACGACTGAAAGCATTTTCCCTGCACCTGATAATCAGCGCGGCCATAGCGGCATCGGTGGTCGCGCTGATGTTGCTGCTATGGTACAGGCCTCCATTTTTCTCCGCGCTTGGCGGGCAGCATGTATTGCTGATCCTGCTCGGGGTAGACGTAACGGTGGGGCCTCTTTTCACGCTGCTGATCTTCAACCCCGGCAAGAGCCGCAGGGCGCTGACTTTCGATTTGTCGGTGATCGCGATACTGCAGGTTGCGGCACTGGTCTACGGAATGAGCGTGGTGTTTCAGGCACGGCCTGTATTCATGGTGTTCAGCAGGGATTCTTTCGACCTGGTTACCGCCAACATGTTAAGCAAAGAGGATATCGCCAAGGCCAAAAATCCGGAATACCGTTCGCTTCCGCTCACCGGCCCGGTATATGTTTACTCGGAAATGCCCGCCGATATCAAAGAGCGCAACGAAGTGGTACTGGGCGCATTTTCCGGCAAGGATTTGCCGCAGTTTCCGCAGTACTACATGCCGTACGACGAGCATATGGCCATTGCCGGACGTGCGGCGATGCCCATTGCTGAACTGAAGAAACAGAATCCCGGGCGCAGCGCCGATATCGATGATTCGGTGCACGCCAGCGGGAGGGCGGAATCGGACGTTGGCTTTCTGCCGCTGCGCGCCAAATACCATGACGAGACAGTCCTGGTGGGGAAAAGTGACGGTAGGATACTTTCACTATTGCGGATGAAACCCTGGCAGCCCACCGTACTCGTCCCGCAGCAAAAAAAGTAACAGTCTTCCCGGGAACATCGCTAATTGCAGGATAGTGCCGGTATCAAATCCCGCCCGTCTGTACCCGTTGCCGCACATGGAAAAGTTTCAAGCCATGACTGCGAATCTTCTCGAGTAATTGTTCGGCAAGCGTGTCATCTACAATGAACTCGACCTTGACCGCGAGTTCGCCCGCCAGCTCGAAAAAGGTCTCTTCGTGCATGCGCCCATGCCGGCCAAATCCGGCAATCGCGCGAAATGCCGAACCTCCGTGCACCCCCAGCGACTTGGCCTCTTCCAGCAACCACTCATACAAGGGCATGTCGGCATGGTGCTGTTTTTCACTGATATAGAACGAAAGCAAATTCACGATTGCGCTCCTAACGACATATCGGCAGCAATTATAGATGATGAACGTAGCTGCCGCCGTGTCCGTTCCCTCTCTCCTACCTCTCCCCCGGAAGGGGAGAGTGATGATGTGTCGCTGCGCGAAGCCCGCGTTAATTATGCAGCCATTTGAAAGTCTGTATCCCCAGCACCGTCATCAGCAGCGAGCCGCC
>JAJZEQ010000299.1 GCA_021851345.1 Pseudomonadota bacterium | reverse complement strand
GCTGCACTCGACGCTGGGCTACAAATCACCGATGCAGTTCTTGAGTGACTGGCTCATAGCTCAACAGCAGGAAAAACTGGTAGCATGAAACCCACCTCTTGGAAGACGAAAAACCGAGGGAAGGTCAGATTTAGCGAAACATGGATACTCCCTATCCCGCCGCGCATTACATGGGGACGGAGCCTGAGGTCTCCCCTCAAAGTTGGGCAGTTTCCTGCCAAATGACCCTTTACACAAAAATACTTACACCCTCTTAATTGGAAGTCTCAACTTCCAGGCTGGCGAATTCCGGCTTGTCCGGATAGGCGCGTACCAGCGCCTGCAACCCTGAACGCGCCCGCTTTTCCCAGCCCTTGCCGCGGGCAACCATATCCAGCCATGCCTGCACCAACTCATCAGGTTGGTGACGGTAAAAATAGGAAATCAGTGCCGCCGCCTGCCGCAAATCCTTGCTGGATTTGGTGCGGAAGGATTTTTCTCGCTCGCCCCACACGATCAACTTGTGCACCGCATAACGCGCCGGAATCGGGGCGTTTACCGTTACTGCGCCTTCGTCGCAGAAGATCACCGTCTGTACCGGATGCTCCATCGAAAATTCCATGAACTTCAGCGGCTGCAAAGCGATATTCAGGTTGGGTATGACCACAGGCGCATTCCCGCCGCGATGCAGCATGGTCAGAAAATCCACCCGAAAATCCGGGCGCGAAGGATTGATATAGGTCGCCCCCGCATTTCCTCCAAATGACGTGATCGGCAACAACCCCATCGAAAGCGATTCGATCGCCGCATGAACATCAATCTTGACAGTGGACGGCAAGGCAATCGAGATATTCCTGCCGGGATGCGCGAAATCCACATCCTGCGTCCCGGTGCTGTCGATCCAAGATGCGCCCAGCATATTGCCCATCGCAAGGAATGCGTGCGTCCCGACCAACACCCCGCCCGCGCTGAAAAAACCATATTCGGCAAGCCTGCGGATGATCCTGAAATGCGCGGGAATGACCCGCGCGCACCCCAGCGCAACCGCCGATTTTGCCAGCGGGACAACCCCCCGTGCAGGCTGGCTGCCGGCCTGCACAATCAACGCCTGCAACCCCTCGCTATCCGGGCCGACATAAATCTGGCGAACGCCGCCGTCAATATCGCGGAACTGGAAATACCAGTACTTGCGCCCCTTCACCTCCTTGGACGCAAAACTTCCGTTCAAGTCTGAAACCGAACGATGCAGATCGTGCGCGCGCACCACGTCGAACAATTCCGCATAAGCGGCTTGTGCGGCGGGAGACAGGTCGTGATAGAGATCGCTCATGTGGTTATACTACAAATTAACTTTATGTAGTATAACTCTCGTTAAGCATAAGTCAACGCCAGCTCACCGCATTCAGGTATCGCGCAACAATTTAACGGGCACTCCGTCCACAATTTAACTCCCAAATACTCACCCCACCGCCTGTTCACTGATTCAGTCTTTGGGTTTTTGGTCATGCATCCATGAATAGCGTCAGCGCAACAATCGATCCGCCGGTTCAACGCGATGCATCTGTCATTGCGGTGATCAGCTTGGCGCATGGAACATCGCATTTCTTCCATCTGTTGTTTCCGCCGCTGTTTCCGTGGCTGATGCCGGCTTTCGGTCTCGATTTCACGGGGATCGGTCTTGCTGTGACGGTCTTTTTTGTGGTCTCCGGTATCGGACAGGCGCTGGCGGGATTTGCCGTGGATAGCTTCGGGCCCCTGCGGGTGCTGTTGTTCGGCATGAGCTGTTTCCTGATCACCGGTCTGTGGCTGGGGTTGCTTGCGCATACACTGGGCGATCTTCCTGCTGGCAGCCGCTGTTGGCATTCTGGTTGGCGGATTCGTCGCCAAGCGCCACCAGCAGGACCGCATCATCGCGGTCTCGCTTGCAGTGGCGGTGGTATTTGCGCTGGTGCTTGCCCGGGTGATCATTCCGGCATGGGCGGTGTTGCCCGCCATGGCCCGTATCGGTTTCTTCACCGGCATTGCCGGGCCGTCGCGTGATCTGCTGGTGCGACGCGCCGCGACCGCCCGATTCGGCAAGGCTGCCTACGGGCGTATTTACGGCTTCGTTTATTCCGGACTGGATAGCGGGCTGGCGATCTCGCCGCTGGTGTTTGGTCATTACATGGGCGCGCAACGGTTCGCTGCGGTACTGGTCGGCGTTGCGCTCTTTCAAGCGTTCGCTGTGCTGACCGCGCTGGGCGTCGGGCGATCTGCGCCGATGGTAAAGTGATGCTGTTTTATGCGGGTGAAAAACGTAGTTGGGTTTTGTGGGAGCACTAAAAGTAGGCAATCTGCTATCCGCTGAAGCAGATGCAGAGTTGTCACCGGGCCATGCCCGCGATTGTTGTTCTGTTCGCGGGTACGAAAAATTTTTGATGGAACTACTAGCCATTCCACTAGGCTGTCAAAAGACGACAGCCAAGTGGCTGGTTATGTCCGGGCACCCGCATGGCCTGCTCCTACAATTGAGGCATAGCCAAATGTATTTGCGGAACGCTATGCTACGCCGCCATCTCTTCCACTTCGCGCTCTATTCTGTCCTTTAGTTCCGCTTCGGCGATCTTCAAATCGTAGCTCAGTTGCAGGTTCAGCCACGACTGCGCATCCGTGCCGAAATAGCGCGCCAGCCGCACCCTTCGACAGGCTGGTGGAACTACTAGCCATTCGACTATGCTGTCAAAAGACGACAGCCAAGTCGCTGGTTATCAGGGCGAACGGTATGTAGATAGAGTGATCGAGCGGCGCTCCTTGACGATCTCGTGCAGCCGCGTGGCGGGCACACGCAATGCCTGCGACAGCGCGTGGACGCTCATGCCCATAGGCACGATGTATTCCTCGCGCAAAATTTCTCCCGGATGTACCGGGCGCAATCCATTCTTCACCATGTTGATCTCCAGAGCGGCATGAATGTCGTCGTCGGGATATACGGCGGTATTGATTACACGGGCCAAGATAAAAATTATTTTCAGTGGCTATGCAGTTTCTCTTTCAGCCACACCTTGATCAGCGATTGATACGGCACATCGCGCGCATTGGCAGCGGCCTTGATGGAATCAAGCATGTGTTGTGGCAGACGCAACGAAATGGTCTTGGTGGTCGGTTTCAGATTCGGCAGTGCTGTTCGTTTGGCTTTCGTCCAGTCCACATAATCGGCGGAATCGTTCTTTTCCCAGAATGCGCGCTCTTCAGCTTCGCTGGCGAACTTGGGGATTTGTTTAAGTGGTTTGTTCATAAATCTTGCGCTCCTTCTTGTGCATGTCTCTGGCCGAAATTACGCGTATCTTTTCTCCGGATTTTCTCAAGGTGAAGGTGATGTGCAATAGCCGTCCTTCATCTGTTTTGCCGAGAGCATGATTGCGTTTTTCGCGCTGGCTGTGTTTCAAATCATCCAGCAATAGCAGCGGGTCATTGAAGAATACCTGCTCGGCCTCGGCCGTCGATACTTCGTGCTTTTCCTCGCTTTTGCGGGCGTTGCCATCATCCCAGTCGAAGCCCGTGATCTTGGTCAGGTCGGTCATGGTGTGTATATTATGAACACATACGCAAAAACGCAAGCCAAGCTTAACGATTGGCTAAGCAATTATGGGTTCCACTGTTTTGATCAACCAGGCTCAACACGAACAGGTGAGAAGTGGCTCAAGCAGCCAAAGTGCTGACCGCGGAGAAACATGGCGTGCTGTAGCGCTAATGTGCTACAGTATGCATGTACCTTTAACCCTTGGAGACAGCTATGTCCACAACGACCATACGCTTGCCGGAAGAACTGAAAGCCCGTGTTGCAGCGGCGGCGAAACGTGCAGGCACAAGTACGCACGGTTTCATTCTTGAGGCCATTGCGGAAAAAACGGCGCAAGTCGGGCGGCGTGCCGATTTTGATGCGGTTGCCGAGGAGCGTTATGCCCGTATCGCTTCTTCCGGGAAGACGGTGCCGTGGCAGGAGATGCGCGGTTATCTGGAAGAGCGACTCGCCGGTAAAAAGGTAAAGCGCCCGGTAGCCCGCAAACTGGCGCGCTGAGGTGTCGCGCATCGAATTGGCGCCGGAGGTGGGAGATGATCTTGATCGCATCCTCGATCACCTTGCCCAATATCAGGTTGAAAATCCGGTGTTGCGCATCAGGGAGATCATCGAGGCGCTGAATGTGCTGGAGCACAATCCCCTGATTGGTCGTCCCGCGAATAACGACAAGCGAGAGCTGGTGATCGGGCGCAGTTCGCACGGCTATGTGGCTTTGTACCGTTACATTGCTGAAATCGACATCGTGTTTGTACTTGCCGTGCGCAGCCAGCAGGAAGCCGGCTATGCGGGGCTTTGAACCCGGAAACTGCAGTTTGAATTTGTAGGATGGATGCGCTGTGCTTGTTCACTCTACTCTGTTATTGAGGTTTCCATATTTGATGACAGTGACACATCTTGCGGAATGCGGTAAGGGGAAATTAAAAAACTGGCACGCCATTCCCGCGAATTCGGGGAATACGGAATGCCTCGTCATTGCAACAAGGCTTCAGTCGCGAGCGATGGTACAAACACCTGTCAT
>JAJZEQ010000266.1 GCA_021851345.1 Pseudomonadota bacterium | reverse complement strand
TCCCGCCCGCATCGCAGCGGTCGAGGCGATGCGCGTGTTCGGTGACACCGGTGCGGAGCTGGAATTCAGCGCCTATCAGATGGGTGTCGCGGAACTGGCTTGCATATTGGAAAACCGCGCGTTGCAAAACGCGCTGTGGCAGGTGCTGCAGCAACAGGAGAATCTGACCCTGTTCCATCCGGCGCGCTGTTCCGCGCTTCGGTTTGACAGCGATGCCGCGACGCTCACCCTGGAAGATGGCCGCGCTGTGCAGGCCGGGCTCATCGTCGGCGCGGACGGGCGCGATTCATGGGTGCGCGATCAGGCGGGCATCAGCGCCGTGCCTCTGGATTACCGGCAAAACGGCGTGGTCGCCAACTTTGCGTGCGAATTTCCGCATCGCGGCATTGCCCATCAATGGTTTCAAACGGATGGCATTCTTGCGCTGTTGCCGTTGCCCGGCGACCGGGTCTCGATGGTGTGGTCGGTCAGCCCCGGGAAGTCCGCCGAACTGCTGGCGCTCACTCACGAAGAGCTTTGCATGAAAGTATCAGCCGCAGCGCAGCACACGCTGGGCGGCATGCGGGTCATCTCGCCGCCCGCCTCGTTTCCGTTGCGCCTGCTGGCATTGCCCGGGATCAGCGCACCCCGACTGGCATTGATCGGGGATGCGGCGCACAACATGCATCCGCTGGCCGGGCAGGGCGTGAATACCGGGTTTCGCGACGCGCGCCAACTGGCCGCCATACTGGCGGAACGCGGCGCGCAAAACGATTGCGGTGCCGCGCAATTGCTGCGCCGTTATGAACGAAAACGCAAGGAAGACATCTATGAGATGCAGGCGATGACTTATGGCCTGAAGCATTTGTTCAATAATGACCAGCCGCTGCTGCGCGCGCTGCGCAATTTCGGGCTGGCTGCCACCAACCGCCTTGCCCCGCTGAAGAAATTGCTGATGCAGCATGCCCTGAATTAATCAAATGGCCCGAATTACCTTAAAAGAAAACAACCAATGAAAACGAAGCAAAGCGAAGTTTGCGAGCTTTCGCTCCCCGGCGGAATGCCTGCTTGCACCAACCCAGAGAAGGCTAATGCCCGCCAAGACGGGCGTTATGCCGCGACTAAAATACTGGCCATCCTGCTGCTGTCCACCCTGATGTGTTCGGCGCAGGCCGGCGAAAACGAGATCCGGCAAGCGCTGCAGAGCAGGTTTCCCGGCATCGGCAGGCTTGACCATATCGTCAAGACCCCGTATTCAGGCCTGTATGAGGTGATCATCGATGATCAGCTTCTATACACCGACGCGCATGGGGACTATTTGTTCCAGGGTAATGTGATCGAAACCAGCACCCGCCGCGATCTGAGCGAGGAGCGCCGCCGTGTTTTGTTCGCGATCGATTTCAACCAGCTGCCGCTCGACCTTGCGATAAAAAAGGTGAAGGGGAACGGCAAGCGCAAGCTGGCGATCTTTACCGACCCAAACTGCAGCTATTGCAGGAAACTTGAAAAGGAATTAAGCAAGGTCAGCGATGTTACGGTGTATTTTTTTCTGTACCCGGTCTTTCCGGGCTCCGATGAAATCGTGCGCAATGTGCTGTGTTCAAAGAACCCGATCAAGGCTTGGGACGACTGGATGCTGAGCGATATCGCCCCCGCGCAAGCCACTTGCAAGACCCAGACCGACAAGGTTCTGGCCCTGGGGCAGAAGCTCAATGTCAATGGCACGCCGAATCTGATTTTTGCCAACGGGGTGCAGGCCCCGGGTTATTTGCCGGCGGCAGAACTGGAAAAGAATTTGAACGCAACAAACTAGGGGAAACCATGAATCCTGCTGCAAACATTTCCCAAGACCTGCTGGTCAAGGCGCTGAACGAATCGCGCGACGCCATCATCATCGTCGATGCGCGGCAGCAGGATACCCCGCTGATCTACATGAACGGGGGTTTTGAAAAGCTGACTGGCTACACCTCGGGCGAAATCGTCGGTAAAAACTTTCATGTCCTGTTCGGGGCCGACACCGAGCAGCCGGAAATAGCCGAGATACGCGCCGCGATCGCCAAAGGCCAGGGCTGTGTCGTCACGCTGCGCAATTACCGCAAGGATGGAAGTATGTTCTGGAGCCAGCTTAGTATTTCACCTGTGCAC
This sequence comes from Pseudomonadota bacterium, assembly GCA_021851345.1. Classification (GTDB taxonomy): domain Bacteria; phylum Pseudomonadota; class Gammaproteobacteria; order Burkholderiales; family Gallionellaceae; genus Gallionella. The sequence continues at coordinate 2,434 of JAJZEQ010000266.1, read as the reverse complement.
AATGCCGAAGGCATGCTCACCCATTTTATCGGCATTCAGAAAGAAGCTCCGGACAGGAAGTTGCTGGAAAACAACCTGAACGCATTGCTCTACACCGACCCGCTGGTCGGTGTCAGCAATCGCCGCCATTTCGAGGAGCGCCTTGCCAATTTGCTGCACGTCGCGCAGCGCATCCACAGCGGCATGTCGCTGCTGTTGATCGATCTGGATCATTTCAGGCAATTCAACGAGCGCTACGGGCAATCGGCCGGGGACGAATGCCTGCGCATGGTGGGCGATTGCATCGCAAAAGCATTCAATCGCACCTCGGATTGCGTGGCGCGGTATGGCGGCGGGGAATTTATCGTGGTGTCGTTCTCTTCCGGCATGGAGGCGCTGCGCCAGCACGCACGCAAACTGTGCGAACAGGTGAGCATGCTCAACATCCCGCACAGCGATTCCCCGCACGGGGTGGTGACTATCAGTATCGGCGGCGTCCATCGCCTGCCGAACCGGGACACCACGGAAGAGATGTTCATCGAACAGGCCGGCAGGGAATTGCTTGCCGCCAAACAAGGCGGTCGCAACCGCGTGCATATCGCCGGCTAGCTGGCAGGGTATGAAACAGACACGATAATATTTAATGCTGCGCGCTTATCTAAAATTCGATGTCCCAAAGCGGACTCTGGTGAGCGGCAGATATGTGCCAAGAACGGCCGCTCGCGAGGGTCCGCTTCTCGGCAAGCAATCTGGCAACATGGAGTGCGGTAGTGTGCCAATACGGCATTAGGCGGATACACAAAAAGGACACTCTCTCCGTGTTGGATTTTTAATTAGCACATGGGACAATACAAAACTGTCTCTTGGTTGGTAAGCAGAGACTCCCTTCACGGGGGCTTGTTTGTTTAAGTTCCTTGAGGTGAGGTGATATGTTCATCTCCCCATCACGCAATTTGACTGCCCGTGAGACAAAGACGCATCAAAATCAGTGACCAAATCCATTTCGCCGCTTGATGTTGGATAACATTGGCAACCGAGTGAGCCTATAAAAATTAAAAGACTACGCAAGCCGAATTTGCAATTCGAGCCTAAAGGCTCAAAGCAAAAATATCCCACCTCAGATCACCACTTATGAAATTCATGTTTCAGTTAACCCACAAAACATCTCTCCACTATCGTCCCGACATTGATGGTTTGCGCGCCGTTGCGATATTGCTGGTTATATTTTTTCACGCAATACCAGAAGCACTGCCCGCCGGCTTTATTGGCGTTGATATATTTTTCGTAATTTCTGGATACCTGATCACCGGAATACTATTAAAAGATTTATCCGGCGGACATTTTTCTTACCTGCATTTTTACGCACGCCGCTTTAGAAGAATCGTTCCCGCTCTTATCGTAGTGCTCGCCTCGATCTTGTTGCTTGGATGGTTCTTTCTGTTGGCAAACGAATACTCAAATATAGCCAGAAACGTAGTCGCGGGAGCGACATTCACCACAAACCTGGTATTACTGCGGCAAGCCGGATATTTTGACTGGTCGGCTGAATTTAACCCGATGCTACATTTGTGGTCGCTGGGTATAGAGGAACAATTTTATCTTCTATGGCCACCGATATTATTTTTCATCTTCAAGCGTAGCCGAAGGCTTGCAACATACACACTTCTACTGCTGGTTATTTCATTTGGACTTAATGCCTATTTTGTTTCGGAAAACGAATCAAAAGTTTTTTATCTCCTGCCCACACGCTTCTGGGAGTTGCTGGTCGGTTGCCTCCTAGCAATAACCGAAACTTCTGGATCAATTACAACCAAGCATTTTGGCAATATAAAATCAATAGCTGGAGCCATCATGCTTGCCGCATCAATTTATCTCATCAATAAGGAGGAGCGCTACCCGGGTTGGTGGGCATTGATGCCAACTATCTCTACGTTTCTGATTATCTCAGCCGGCCCTCGCGCATTACTCAATCGAACGCTTCTTGCCAATAAACCCATGGTATTGATCGGGCTGATCAGCTACCCGCTCTATCTCTGGCATTGGCCACTGCTTTCCGTTGCCAGAATAGTCGAAGGAAAGCTGGGTAACACGTTTGCATTAGGAATTCTTGGGCTATCGGCCATACTCTCTTTTCTGACTTGGCAATTTATCGAGCTTCCAACACAACTTAAATTATTCCGACATTCTCACAAGATCCAACGCGACAAATATTATGTCGCCATCTCCTTAACCCTTATATTACTTATCAGTTCATTTGGATTATTTGTGGTCTATCAGGATGGACTTCCAGGAAGATACCCGGAATATGAGAACGCACTAAAGGAACTTTGACCTTCCCTCGGTTTTTCGTCTTCCAAGAGGTGGGTTTCATGCTACCAGTTTTTCCTGCTGTTGAGCTATGAGCCAGTCACTCAAGAACTGCATCGGTGATTTGTAGCCCAGCGTCGAGTGCAGC
>JAJZEQ010000333.1 GCA_021851345.1 Pseudomonadota bacterium | reverse complement strand
GTCGGTGATGATCAGCGCGTCCAGCATGGCGCTGATGGCTTGCTGCAGGAGCGCCTCGCTTCTGCGCATCCTGCGCAGGATCAGCCAGTAAAGCGAAGGTGCGATGGCGAGTGTCAATGCCGCGGCATTGAGCAAGGCAAAGCCGTAGTGCCGCAGCTCGAAGCGCAGCAGGGGGGCGAAGAACAGGCGCATCAGCAGCATGAATCCGTAGGCGAGCAGCAATACGGAAACGCAGCCCGTGACCATCACGCCCCAGGGGCGTGCCATCCAGTCTGGCCATAGCATTCGCTTCATCGGAGCGCTCCGGACAACCGCTTGCTGTGTGATGGCTCGTGATCGCACTATGCCTCTCGGCCCCGCCAGTCGCAACGGTTCACCTTGGAACCTATTGGTCGTGAAGTGGCGACCGGCAGCTTTGGGTCATGCTGCCACCCTCGCTTGCGCATGGGGGTAGCGTAACTGACCAGTGCAACGCCGAGTTGCATTGCTTAGCGTCCTGCTCCATCAACAACTGCACAACTCTTGTCAACTGCCCCGGGATTCGAAATTGGGAGCCTGCCGAAGTCCGAATCCAGTTTCTGATCGAGGTCGACAACGCCGCAGTTCGTCCCGTTGAACCACCCAATCCTTGGGCCTTGGCGCATTCATCTGTGTTGAAACGTAATATTTTTCGACTGTTACGTATGGATGCCATTACGGCCAGCCCGCCCATAAATGGAATGACATTCTGCAGAGCAGAATTTTGAATGGCAATTTTGAATTGGAATCTGGACAAATAGGTCTTGAGGACAGTGACCCCATCAGGGTCTACCCGGTACTTGACCCAAAAATCACTGTTTATGTTGGGAACGAGGCGCAAGCTGACTCAGCGGCAATACACGTCTGGCACCAAGGCTGAATTGGCGGCGAGGGTTGAACTGGCATTCATGATAACCCGGCTATGCAGGCACGAAATGCCGGTAGCAGTGCGCAGTGCATGCCGCAAGCTCAAACCGGGTTTCAATAGCAGTGATTTTAATCATTCAGGAGACATGCAATGAACACACCAATGCAATTCAATACTGGACACAAAAACCGACTGGCTGCAGCCCTTGGCGCAGGCCTGACAATGCTTTGCCTCAGCACTGTAGCGCACGCCGCTGGACCACTGCCATACGATGGTGCACTGCCACCGCCAAATCTCACGATTGTGCAGCTTTACAATATTTATTCGTCGGCCAGCAATTACTACACAACAAATGGAACAAAATTAAGCAATACAAGTATTCAAACAGATGTTCCAGTTTTTCGAATTATCCATACATTTCCACCTATCGACGGCATGTCATGGGGGTTGCAGCTCATTCAGCCGTATGTGAAATTCGTTGGGACGACGAAGATTGGAGGAGCGAGTCTGACCAACAACAGCGGGCTGGCTGAACCCCAGTTATCTGCCTACATCAAGCCCTATTACGATCCCAAGACGGATGCTGTGTTGACACTCGCCTATTTCATCAGCCCACCCAGCGGCGCCTACGATTCGAATGCGGCACTGAATGCAAGCACGAACAATTGGGTTAACAACATTGAGGCAGGCTATACGCACATCGTATTTGGGAATCCGCAGGGCAAACGACTCGACTTTCAGATCTGGGGGGATGCTTATTATTATGGAAATTCTGATAATTATCATGCTGGCGCGTTCAGCGGCGTCAGCCATACCGAGGCATCCGAGCAAATTCTTGCATATCTTCCATATTACATACACCCACAAACACTAGGATATTTGGGCTTGGCATTTGAAAAAACCTGGGGTGGCAAGCAATACTTGACCGGGAATGTGGCCCTGCCGAATGGGACTTCTGTGGCAGCAGGTCCGATCGACACGGGCATTCGCAATGACTTTACACGGGTCGGTATTGATGCGGGCGATTTTCTAACCCCCACTGTTGCACTCCAGGCACAACTGTCGACTGATGTTCAAGTGCGTGGCGGTGTGAAGAACGACGTGTATTTTTTATTGCAAATCTCGAAGGTTTTTTAGAATTCATCAAAACGTATCATCAATATGCGGCAGGCGTTCGGTTGAATGCGTATCGCGACCCCAGGAAGGGGTATTTCATTTACCCTCTCCATGATTAAAAATCAAGAGGAGATATCGTCATGGATAATTCAACCATGGGACGACACCTGGCGCACTACCCGGATGAACGGCCACGAAGACTGTATTTGACACTGGTGGTTGTCATCACCATAGCTTTGTATTATGCACTCTACATTGGCGGTGGTGTTGCCCCATTGCTGCTGGCCAGCCTGAGGCTGCCATTCAACGAATTTGTCTACATCATTGCCTTTGGTAATTTAGTCGGTGCATTCGCTTCACTTGCTGCCGGACTTGCAGATCGCCTGGGTCGATCGAATCTTGTCATTTATGGATTGCTGCTCGTCGGGCTGTTGATCACGTTCGTGATGCCGAATGTGACCACCAGCACTGAGTGGGCAGTTGCATTTTTCGCTGTTTCATGCGTCGAAGGCATCATTCTGGTTGCAACGCCCGCGTTGATCCGGGATTTTTCCCCACAGATGGGGCGTGCTACGGCCATGGGATTTTGGACCATTGGTCCGGTACTGGGCAGTCTCACTGTGAGTGCAGTGACTGCTCTAACCTTGCCGATCACCAAGACTTGGCAAAGCGCTTATGAGATTTGCGGTGCAACCGTTTTGGTAATTTTCATCATCACCTATTTCTTTTTGAAAGAATTGTCCCCACAATTACGCGATCAGCGAATGGTCAGTCTTCGTGACCGGGTTTTGATTGAACTACGCGCCAAGGGTTTGGATATTTCTGAAAGCCTGCATCGTCCTTGGCGTCAAATGATGCATGCGGACATTCTGATTTCCGCTTTGGGCGTTTCGGTCCTGCTTCTGTTTTACTACACCTCAGTGACGTTCAGCTTGATCTATTTCGTCACCGTGTTTCATTATTCCGTGCACCAAGCCAACGTACTGGCGAACTGGAATTGGGGAGTTAATGCGATTGCATTGGTGATCGCCGGGCTGTTGTCGGACAGGTTCCGTGTGCGCAAGCCGTTCATGATTTTTGGCGGGATTGGTGCTTTCATCGTGATTTATTTTTTTCTCCGGCTGTCCGGCACTCCAGCCAGCTTCGAAACTTTGGCCTTTCTGGTCGCCGCACAGTCCTTTTTTATTGGTTTCGCTTATGTTTCTTGGATGGCGAGTTACACCGAGACGATTGAAGCACGTAACCCGGCACTGACTGCGACGGGCCTCGCGATCTGGGGTTGGGTCTTGCGCGTGGTTGTCACGGTCAGTTTTCTCGGCTTCCCGCTTCTGGTCCGATCGGTCAACCCGCTGCTGACCGCCCCTGATGTCATTGCCGCCTACCAACATGCCCTCGCGACGCACGTTGCGCCAGCACCTGCGCTGCTGCAAGCCCTCGCGGGAATCAAGGCGGCCGCAGCGGCCGCTCCTGCCGAGTGGGCGAATTGGTTCTGGATCTGCGAGGCCGGGATTGTGTTTTTCCTGTTCAGCGTGTTTCTGATGCGTGGCCGCTGGAGTCCGGCCAGCGCCCGTGCCGATGAGGCGGCGCATGATGCGAGGGTCGCGGCCGAGTTGGCGCGTTTGCAGTCGCAGCCGGCAAAATAGCCAGGCACTGAAATCGGCGAGGGGATGACGCGAATGCAGCAGGCTGTGGCAATACCGCTGGGGATCGACGCATTGCGTGTCCGTGCCGGCGAAGTGATTGGGACCTCACCTTGGTTGGCGGTTGAGCAGTCGCGCATTGACGCTTTTGCCGGGACGACGCTCGATCACCAGTTCATCCATGTCGATCCTGTGCGCGCCAAGGCTACTCCGCTGGGGTCCACCATCGCGCACGGATTTCTCACGCTGTCCTTGTTGAGTCATTTCGCCGAGGCCGTCCTGCCGGAGATTTCGGGCCTGGCCATGAGCGTGAATTACGGCTTCGATCGGGTGCGCTTCGTGACACCGGTACGCCCCGGCTCTCGCGTTCGGGGCGTGTTCACACTCGTCGCACTGGAACAGCAGGCCGATCACCGATTTCAAATGCGACTTGCCGTCACGATCGAGATCGAGGGTGAGACCAAACCGGCGCTGGTGGCTGATTGGCTGACGGTCTTGTTCATGGTTCAGGACTGACGGTTTTGCCACAGCCGGCCGCGCGCCCTGCCCGGCCTGATCAAGTCGCGAAGGAATAAGGTCCACCGCGCTCCAGAGCGCGCCGGTAAGCCTGTCGCTGCTGAAACCGCTGCACCCAGGCATTCATGTTTGGATAGCTGGCGCGCAAACCACGCGCGGCTTCGCCAACGAAGCTCATCTGGATATCGGCGCCAGTGAGCGTGTCGCCGACCAGCCATTCACGGCCCTCAAGGGCACGGTCGATAAAGCCCAGGTGATTGGCCAGTTCACTGTCGATGCGCGGTGCCAGCGGAGCCCCCGCCTCGCCGAGGCGCGAGACATACATCTTCAGCAGCAGCGGAAGCATGGCCGATCCTTCGGCGTAGTGCAGCCATTGGTTGTAACGCTCGAAATCCAGCGAAGGCTGTTG
>JAJZEQ010000162.1 GCA_021851345.1 Pseudomonadota bacterium | reverse complement strand
GATGTGGTGATCTGCTGTTGCGACGAGGCGCCCGGCTTTGCCGCGACCAGGAACCAGGATCGCAGCTTCGCCGGCAACATCGTCCAGGCGATGACGGCCTATGCGGACGGAAGGCTGGGCGCGCAAACGATCCCGTTTGCCGCCACCGACCGCATCATCGCCATCGGCTCCGACAGCATGATGGCGGCGGTGGCGGCAGCACGCCACGGGGTGTTGAAGCCCCATTTAAAACCGCATCATTTTGCGATCGGTTCGATCAATTCACCGATGCAGTGCATGATGAAAGAGATCTGCGCCCAGTGCCTGCAGGCGCAGACCGATCCGGAGACCGGCAAGACGACTTACGTCTTTTCCTGCTTCAACCAGGATCAGGCGCTGGATCGCGTCGACTTCCCCGGACTGAAAGCCAGGTTGCGGCAAAATTCGGTGCAGGAAAAATTGACCTCGCAATGGATAGACCGCTGTCTGGTCCGCCTGAAACTCCGGCGTCCCGCAGTGGCATAGGCCGGCCTTCACACCGGCCGAAGATTTTGTTTGCCTGCCGAACAATTCCGGCAAACGTGCCAAAATACGCCGTTGATGGAACCTGTAAAAATTGAACCGGGGAGCAGATGGAATGCTGGAAATCAAATGGAATTGAAAGAAACCTGCCTGGATACCGAACTGGTGTATCAGGGCGATTTTATTCGGGTGCGCAAGGACAGGATACGTCTGCCGGACGGAAAAACCGGCAGTCGTGAGTACATCAACCACCCCGGTGCGGTAGCCGTGCTGGCGCTTCTGGATAATGGCAAGCTGGTGATGGAACGGCAATTTCGCTACGCGCCGCAGCGCGAGTTTATAGAATTGCCCGCGGGGAAAATCGATCCCGGTGAAGACATCCTGGTTTGTGCCAAGCGCGAGTTGCAGGAAGAAACCGGTTACGTCGCCGACGAATGGATCCACCTCACCACGGCGTGGCCGTGCATCGGTTACGCCGACGAGCGCATGGAATATTTTCTCGCGCGCGGGCTTGCGCATGTGGGACGCAAGCTGGATGACGGCGAATTCCTCGAGGTATTCGAGTTGTCCCTGGCGGAAGCACTGGAGTGGGTAAGGCTGGGCAGGATCAACGAGAGCAAAACCATAGTGGGTTTATTCTGGCTGGAGAAATATCTCAATGGCTGGAAAGCCTGATCATGCGAGCCACCGCCCTGCCGCATTGAACCGAGAAAAGACAACATACCGGATTTATTGAAGCCTTAATGGCAGTCATCAGCATATTTCACAATCTGCAACCACATGTCGCCCGGCAAGATTAACTCGGTCTTGCCGACAAGCGACGACACATAACCAAGGGGAGAGCTAAGTTGGAAAACCTGAAAATCAGCAGTGACGCCCTGTTCATTCTGCTCGGCGCTGTCATGGTGCTGGCGATGCACGCGGGGTTCGCCTTTCTGGAGCTGGGCACGGTGCGCAAGAAGAACCAGGTGAATGCGCTGGCCAAGATATTGACCGACTTCGCGGTGTCCACGCTGGCGTATTTTTTTATCGGTTATGTCATCGCATACGGCGTGAACTTTTTCACCGGCGCGGAGGAACTCGCGCAAAAGAGCGGTTATGAGCTGGTAAAATTTTTCTTCCTGCTGACTTTCGCCGCCGCGATTCCGGCCATCGTTTCCGGCGGCATTGCCGAACGCGCGAAATTCAATCCGCAAATGGCCGCGACTTTCATGCTGGTCGGCTTCGTCTATCCGTTCTTTGAAGGCATCGCCTGGAACCACCGCTTCGGATTTCAGGGTTGGCTCCAGGCGACATTCGGCGCAGAGTTCCACGATTTCGCCGGCTCGGTCGTGGTGCATGCAGTGGGCGGTTGGATCGGCCTGGCCGCCGTGCTGCTGCTCGGCGCACGGCGCGGCCGCTATAACAATGACGGGCGCATCTCGGCACACCCGCCTTCCAGCATCCCGTTCCTCGCGCTGGGCGCGTGGATACTCACGGTGGGCTGGTTCGGTTTTAATGTCATGTCGGCTCAGGAGATCAGCAAGATCAGCGGCCTGGTCGCGGTGAATTCGCTGATGGCGATGGTGGGCGGCACGCTGGCTGCGCTGTGGATGGGCAAGAACGATCCGGGCTTTGTGCATAACGGCCCGTTGGCAGGATTGGTTGCGATATGCGCGGGTTCCGACCTGATGCACCCGATCGGCGCGTTGTTCGTCGGCGGCGTGGCGGGAGCCTTGTTCGTGGTGATGTTCACGCTGACGCAAAACCGCTGGAAGATCGACGACGTGCTAGGCGTGTGGCCGCTGCACGGCTTGTGCGGCGCATGGGGCGGGATAGCCGCGGGAATATTCGGCCTCAAGGCACTGGGCGGCCGGGGCGGCGTGAGCTTCATGTCGCAACTGTGCGGCACACTGCTGGGCGTGGTGATCGCTTTTGCCGGCGGCTATCTGGTCTATGGCGTGCTGAAAAAACTGGTCGGCATACGCCTGAGCGCCGAGGAAGAATTCAACGGCACCGATCTGAGCGTCCACAAGATCAGCGCGACACCGGAACGCGAGTCGGGCTGGTGATCGACCCTATGCCAGGAAACGACAAAGGCTGTCGGGATAAAGTGCCTGTGCTGACCTCCCGCATCCCGGATCAAGGACACCCCGGGATTCGCAACACCGGCAATCCCGTCACTTGTTGAGGTTTCCATATTTGATGACAGTGACGCATCTTTCGGGATGCGGTAAGGAGAAATTAAAAACTGGCACGTCATTCCCGCCCTTCGATGGACTCAGGATAAGCTGTCCTTCGGACAAACGGGAATCCAGAACAGCCGTCATTGCAACAAGGCTTCAGCTGCGAACGAAGCGCGGCGGCGTGGCCGACACGGCAATCCAGAACACCTCGTCATTGCGAGTCGGCAAAGCCGGCGTGGCAATCCAGACGGTTTAACCAAAATGCATCTTTGACTCGCTGGATTGCTTCGCTTCGTTCGCAATGACGGCAAGGGTGTCATGAATTATCGAAATATCATGGATGAATCTGCGGGATCAGTGCCGCATCGCATGCCGGCAATGCGTGCGCTAGCGTACTGAAGAAATGTCAGCGTCGTTGCAATATGAACACCGGTGCTCGGGATGACCCGCCCGCCTGATATCGCACACAGCAGCCAAATCCAGCCGGCATCCATGAAAAAAAACCTACTCCTGTGGCTGAGCAAGCTGGGGCCCGGCCTGATTACCGGGGCGGCAGATGACGACCCCAGCGGGATCGCCACTTATTCTCAGGGCGGTGCGCAATACGGATTCGCCACGCTGTGGACGTTGCTGCTGACCTATCCGCTGATGGTAGGGATCCAGGTGATCAGCGCGCGCATCGGCTGTGTCACCGGCCATGGTCTGGGCACAAACATCGCAAAATCCAATTCCCGAGGCGTCGCAACGACTTTGGTCGCATTGCTGCTGGTCGCCAACACCATCAACATCGGGGCCGACCTGGCGGCAATGGCCGACGCTGTCCAGCTGGTGGCCGGCGGACCGAGACACATCTATGCGGTCGCGCTGGGGCTGACCTGCCTGTTATTGCAGGTGTTCATACCTTACCAGAGATACGTCCGGGTATTGAAGTGGCTGACGCTGACATTGTTCGCCTATGTGGGGACGGTATTCGCCTCCCACGTGCCGTGGGGCGCGGTGTTGCACGGGACACTGTTCCCGAGGGTCGAGATTACACCGGATTATCTGCTGCTCATCGTGGCCATATTTGGCACAACGATTAGCCCCTATCTGTTCTTCTGGCAGGCGGGGCAGGAGGTGGAGGAACTGGAAGTGCGGCAAAGCGGGGATTCCCTGCGCAATTCGCCGCAAGACGCGCTGCGCCAACTGCGCCGCATCAATATCGATACCGCACTGGGCATGGCATTCTCCAACATCATCGCCTTCTTCATCATGCTGACCACAGCCGTCACACTGTATACGCACGGCCTGCATGACATCCAGACTTCCGCCCAGGCCGCTGAGGCACTGCGCCCGATTGGCGGAGAATTCACGTTTCTTCTGTTTGCTGCCGGCATCATCGGCACCGGCATGCTGGCCGTTCCGGTGCTGGCTGGTTCGGCTGCTTATGCAGTGGGGGAAACTTTCCGCTGGCCGTCCAGCCTGGGCTTGAGACTTAATGAAGCCAAGTATTTCTATGCGATCATCACGATCGCAACTCTGGTTGGCGTGCTTCTGGTTTTCAGCCCCATCGATCCGGTCAAGGCGCTGTTGTGGAGTGCGATGATCAACGGCGTGATATCCGTCCCGTTGATGCTGGCGATGATGCGCATCTCGACGCGGCAGGACATCATGGGCGGATTTGTGATCGGCACCCGCCTGAAATGGTTGGGTTGGCTGGCTACCGGGGTGATGGCTGTCACGGTGTTGGCATTCGGCTTGACCAGCCTGGCGGGATATTTGAAGCCGGATTGATACTGCCGACTGAGGCCACGAGCCGTTCAGTACCCACACCCTATGGGTTACCCGGCCGCAGCCAGAGCCAGAAATTTTGCTTCGAAAATCTCGCTAGCCACCGCTTTGCTGAACAGGAAGCCCTGCATTTCGTCGCAGCTCAACAAGCGGAGCAAACGCGATTGCTCCCGGGTTTCGACGCCCTCCGCCACCACTTTGAGATTCAGCGAATGCGCCAGTTTGATGATCGTGGACACCAGAGCCAATCCTTCCGGCCCGGCGGTCATGCCGGTCACGAACGAGCGGTCGATCTTCAGCGTGTCCACCGGCAGTCTGGCCAGATAGCTGAGCGAAGAGAAGCCGGTGCCGAAGTCGTCGACGGCTATCGTCACGCCCATCGCGCGGATCGCCTGCAGACCGGCGATGCTGTGCTTGACGTCTGTCATGATCAGGCTTTCGGTGATCTCCAGTTCCAGCCCTGCTGCAGCATGCGAGTCAAGAGCGATTACCTGCCTGATCTCGTCTATGAAATTGATATTGCGCAGTTGCATCGATGACACGTTCACCGCGATGCGCACGGCAGGCAGGCCCATGGCGCGCCAGCGCAAGTAATCTGCCAAGGCCTGGCGCAGCGCCCAGCGCCCGACTTCATAGATCAAGCCCGTCTCTTCCAGGATCGGAATGAAACGGCCCGGCGGCACCAGTCCGGTGCGCGGATCGTTCCAGCGGATCAACGCCTCGGCGCTGGTGACCATGCCGCTCACGAGGTTCACCTTGGGCTGGTAATGGAGCACGAATTCTTCGTTGTCGATCGCCTGGCGCAGCTGATTTTCCAGCGTGAGTTTACCGGCCACCGCCGCGGTCATTTTCTGCGTGTAAAACAGGAATCGGTCGCCGCTCGCCTTGGTCTTTTTGAGCGCGGCCTCTGCGTTCCTGAACAAGGTGTCTGCTTCGGTACCGTCATCCGGGAATAGCGCGATGCCTACCCTGATGCTGATGCGAAACACTGCGCCGTTCAGGCGGAACGGATGTTGAAGAAAGGCTTCCATGGTGTTCTCGACCAGCCGTGCCAGGTTGCCATCTGACTTTACTTCCGGGAATACCAGGGCAAAATGGTCTGCGTCGATTCGTGCCAATAGGCTGGCATCCCCGGTTTTGTAAGTCAACCATTCAGCTACCTGCCTCAGGAGAGCATCGCCGGCCGTTCGGCCGAGGCTGTCATTGATATTTTTGAACCGTTCCAGGTCGATCAGTCCTATAGCAAGTTTGTGACCGCCGCTGATAGCGCTGTGCATGTACTGTGCCACCCGATCGAGAAACAGGGTGCGGTTCGCGAGTCCGGTGAGCATATCGTAGTAGGCGAGGTAATTGAGCTTTTCCTGCTTGTCGAGGTGATCGATCGCGAACGAGACATCGCCGGCCAGTTCCGTCAGCAGCTTCAATTCTTCTTCCTGGAAGAAATCGATCTCGCTGGCGTACAGTGAAATCGTACCTACCGTTTCACCCGATACAATCAGCGGCAAGATCACCAGCGAGCGGACTCCGGATTCGGCGTATTTTTTGCCGAACACAAGCCTGGGGTCATTCAATGAATCGTTCGATACGATGGGATGTTTCCCCCCGATCGCCAATCCGACCATGGTATTGGATACATCGTTACTCGATGACAAACGGTCCTTGATCATGGTCAGGAGTTCCTCATCCTTGCCCGCCGATGCAATTGAGACGACCTTCTTTGTGCCCGTATCCACGATAACCGCCATGGCCATGCGGAACCCGCCCTTCTCGACCACGATCTGGCATGCATCCCTGAGCAACTCATCGCGGTCCTGTACGCGCACGATCAGCGAGTTGATGCCGCTCAGCACTGCATAGACACGATTCAGGAATGTGATTCTCGCTTCCGCCCGCTTGTTTTCGGTGATGTCGCGGAAATACCAGACGCGCCCGAAATGCTTGCCGTCTTCTCCAATGACAGGAGCAGAATACCGGTCGATTATCCTGCCATCTTTAAGCGGTATTTCCTCGCGACTCTTTTCGTCGCGGTGCCGGTACAGATATCGGACTCGCGCGGTGAATTCTTCCAGATTCTCAACCTGGTCAGCAACAAATTGCAGTACCGGTGCATCCACATGCGCACTCACGAGCTGGGGTGCAAGCTGCCATAGCTCGATGAAATTCTGATTGAAGGAAATGATTTCTCCGTTCTCGCCCACCACCAGGATGGCATCGAGCGAAGTCTCCTGCTGGGTCATGAGGATGGTGTTCTTGTATTTTATTTCCTCTTCAGCGCGCTCGCGCCGGGATTCGCGGGCGAAGTTGTCGAGTGCAAAGCTGATATCAGCGGACATTTCAACCAACAGGTCGCGCGCGGCTTCGTCGAAGGGGTTTATCTCCCCGGCAAACAGCGTGAAAGCGCCGATGACCACACCATTCCTGTGCAATGGCAGCGCGGCTGATGCGGCCAAGCCGGCATGCATGGCACGCTGATGCCAGGGGCCGGTTGCCGGGTCGCCCAGGTAATCCTGACACCAGTACAGGCGGTTCTCCCGGATCGCAGTGCCGGTCGGGCCGCGCCCGAACGGGCTGTCGGCATCCACCGAGATACTCAAGTCTTTCAAGTACCAGTTGTCATCTCCAAAGCTGGCGACCGGCCGAACCATGCGGGCCTCGGTGTCGACCAGGCCGACCCACGCCATCTTCATGCCGCCGAACTGCACGGCGGCACGGCAGATTTGCAGATACAACTCCTCCTCGCTGCTGCAGTGCACGATGGACTTGTTGCACTGGCTCAGCGCGGCATAGAGTTGTGTGTACCGCTGAATTTTCGCTTCAGCTGCCTTACGCTCGGTAATATTCCGGATATTGCACTGTATGACCTTGATGCCTTCGCAGTCGTAAGAATTGCTGACGAATTCAACGGCAATCTCTGTTCCTGATTTTGTTTTCAGCGGAAGGTCTTTGTATCGAACATACCCCGTCGCCTGCAACTGCGCGAACATTTCCTTGCTTTCAGCCCTGTCCGCGAACGAGCCCACCTCCCACAGTTTTTTTCCCAGGAACTCCGCATGCGTGTAGCCCAGCATTTCGATCAGGTAGGGATTGACGTCTTCGATCTGGGCGGTGTCGGCGTTAAGCAGCAGAATCCCGTCCCGGGCAGTCTCGAACAGCCGGCGGTAGCGGCTTTCGGATATTCGCAGCGCTGCACCAACCGCATCGGCAACAGATGATACTGAGTGATCGGATGGCATGGAAGCTCTCCGTGAAAGGCTATGTGGATGGCTTGCAACGCAGATTCCGGGCAGGGAAGCACTATTTCATGTCTGATTCCAACCCGCCGGGCATCTCGCATGAACACGATATCAAGCTGTTTTATTATCGCAGGCTCCACCAGGCAAACCGTGCGCTAACGTACATAGAATGGATCAATCCATTGCCTTACAGCCTGCGGCATCAGCAAGTGGGGCCGGATGCGGGCTCAGCCCGGCAATAGCATGATCGATGGATCGGACCGGGGAATCGGGCCGGGAGGAACGCTGGTTCGTCAGCTTGGGTAATTTCTGCCCAGCCCTGATAGTCAGCTTTCGACCCAATGATCGGCAAAGTACGAAGCTGTCCGGGTTGGTGGCGTTGGCTACAAGTGGCAGGTGGCTGTCTTGACCCTGGCGTCCAGGAAGTTCTTTTTGCTGATGCCGGTATCGACCTGGACTTCGCCCGTGATTGTCCCCTGAGTATTCTTGAACACACCTATCGGCGACTGCCGCAGGTCTCTGGAACCCACATGCCCGTCGTAGGCCGCCATGATCGATTTCAGTTCGACATCGACATCGCAATAGACCATCCCGATATTCCGAGTGGACTCATAACCGGTGATCGTGAAAGGTATCCTGACATAGCAGGTCACCACACAGTAATTGTCGGATGCACCCAGCGTGAGCTGGGAAGCGGCATGGGCTGTCCCGACCATGATTGACAGCCATATAAATACCGTTGCTTTAAGCACCCCGTATCCCCAAGTGGACACTTGCAAAATTCGGAATGCTCAACCAATTTCTTTTGCAGCCCAATTGAATCAGTCCTTGATCGCCTCGATCTCGAACACCAGCTTCACGTCGTCGCCTATCGCAGGCAATCCGTATTTCACGCCGAAATCGGAACGCTTGATTTGCGCGCTGGCTGCGGCACCGCATTCGGCTTTCTTGTTCATCGGATTGGTGCCGCAGTTAAACTCGTCTATCGTCAACGTGACCGGCTTGGTGACACCAGAAATGGTCAGGTTGCCATCCACGCTGGAGGGCACGTCACCCTTGAAGTGGACCGCAGTGGATTTGTAGGTGATGCTGGGGAATTCCGCCGCGTTGAAAAAATCCGGCGAGCGCAGATGCTCGTCACGTTTTGCATACCCTGTGGTGACCGAGTCGGTTGCAATGGCGACTTCTATCGACCCATTCTTTGCCGCACGGTCCAGCGTGATTTTGCCGCTGGTCTTGTCGAACCGGCCATGCATCGTGGAAAAGCCCAGGTGGTTAATACTGAAATTCGGGAAGGTATGAAACGGATCTATCGTGTAGCTGTCGGCAGCCATGGCATTAATCGGGAGGGCGGCACAGATGGCGAAAACAGCAGGTACGAACTTGCGCATGGTCATTCCTTTCGAGGTAATAAAAAATCAAACGGGCGTTTGACCTGGAATGAGCATATCAACCGAAACTGCTTGTGTAAAGCCGGTAGGATCGCGCAAGCGCGGCCAATGAACCCGGGGCACGTCGTCGGGTTGCAGGCTTCATTTTGTTGCAGGCACGCTGCCTGGATATCGCAATATCCGGGAATCACCCTACTGCCCATACCGGAATAATCCGGCCTATCCCGTTTTGGCTTTTCATTCACGTTTTCCACACACATTTCTTCAGCAATGAGCTATGATTCGCACAGCACGACCAGTTAGACTGGTCCGGCACTTTATTATGATCTGTCACTTTATTATGAAAGGTTCATCATGAATTCCAAAACTCGCACACTTGTATTGTCAGTAGCCGTCTCTGTGGTCTTGTGGCTGCTGGGCGGGTTTGTGTTTAACCATACGCTGGGCATCATTTGTGTATTCGTAAGCATCGCCATTATCGGGTTGGCCGCTGGCAACATGATGAACACCCCCGAACTTTCGCACGGCGGCGAAAAGGAATAATTCCGCTTCTGAATGCGCAACACAACGCCACCTGACGGTGGCGTGTTTGTTTGTGACTGCGGGACCTGGCATAAGCAATACACCTGAAACTATTCCACACGGTCTGCTGTTCAGCCATCCCCGCCAAAAATCATTTCGCTTCCTCGCGCAGACGCAACATGCGCCACAGCCAGACCCCGAACAATAACACCGCCCCGAACCCCATCCACAGCGGCCAGAGCACGGGCTGATTCCATGCACGGCGCAGCACTTCGCGCTGCCCGGCATTCACGCGCCAGTATTTCAGCTTGTTGTTGGCCATCACATTGGCTTTGACATTGCTCAGCCAGCTTTGCTGCAGCACATAATTCTTCGGATGGTAACCCCACAGCCACGGCGAATCGCGGCGCACGATTTCCAGCATGCGGTCTATGATCGCCTGGCGTGCCGGGCTGTTTTCCATGTTCTTCATTTGCTGAAACAGCCTGTCATATTCCGGGTTGCTGTAATTCGCCGCATTCTCCCCGCCCTTGCTCACCTTGGCTTGCGCGCTATTCAACAGGAACAGGAAATTTTCCGGATCGGGATAGTCGGCATTCCACCCGTAGTAGAACATCTGCGTATCGCCCTTGCGCACCTTGTCCTGGAAACGGTTGTAGTCGGTGCTGCGCGCCACCAGTTGCACGTTGATCTTGGCGAATTGCTTGCGCAGCCAATCCAGCCGGGACCTGTCCCCCGCCCCACTTGCCGTGGTATCCAGATTGATCACCAGCGGCTGGTGGGTTTGCGCATCCACGCCATCCGGGTAGCCGGCTTCGGCAAGCAGCCGCTTCGCTGTTTCGACAGACTTGCGCCTGGGCGCACCATCCACCCAGTCGTACACATAGTGATTGATCCCTGCCTCGCCGTCGCGGTAGCCGAAGATACCGGGGGGTATCGGCGACTGTGCTGCTATGCCGCGCCCGTTGGCGAAAATGGAGATGAACTCCTCGAAGTCCACCGCGATCGCAATCGCCTGGCGCAGCTTGCGGGCCCTCTCAGGATCACACGATGAATCATTTCGTTTACCCCCTCTCCCTTCGGGAGAGGGTTGGGGAGAGGGAGCACTCGTTGAACTTGTGCACCCCCCACCTACAACCGGATCAAGCCAGTTGAAGCCGGTGTACATGGTTGAAGTCGCGACCGAGGTAGACAGCCTGATACCCTGCGCCTTCATCGCATCGGTCACCGTTGCCTCACCGCCGACATTCATCTGCACCGCCTGATCGAAGCTGTCCGAACTGATCCCCGAGGCATCGTAATAGCCTTGCAGGAATTTGTTCCAGTAAGGAATGGTTTCCTTCTCAAGCGTGAATACGATCTGGTCGATCATCGGCAGGGGTTTGCCCGCGTCCGCCAGCAAGCCGGCTGCGGCATCGCCCGCATCTCCTTCGGCGGGGTAGGTCTCGCTGTCGTAATACGGGTTGCGCGTCATCACCATGCGCCGGTTGGGATTATTCTCCGACAGGTAATAGGGCCCGCTGCCCACCGGCCACCAGTCCAGAGTCAGGTTGCGTTCACGCATGCCGTCCTGCGCGTAGAACCGCTCGGCCTCCTCCGGCATGGGCGCAAAGAACGGCATCGCCAGCCAGTATGCAAACTGCGGATATTTGCCGATGATCTCGATGCGGTAAGTAAGATCGTCCACCACCTGCACGCCGGGCAAAGGATATTTATTCAGGTCGAGAAACGCGCCGGGGTTTTTTTTCACCGCCTGCTGCAGAGTGGCGGCATAGTCTTTCAGGCCGACGATATATTCGCTCATCACGCCGAAAATCGGCAATTGCAGCAGCGGATGGGCAAGGCGCTTGATCTGGTATGCATAATCCGCTGCCGTGACGGTGCGTGTGCCGCTGTGGGGAAAGTCTCCCAATGCATGGATACCACTCAGATCATGCGCCGTGAGGTGGTCATACTCCAGCCTGCCTTGCGCATTCTGGTTTGATGCAATCCGGGCAAATGCCGGGTGCGGCTGGTAGCGCATGCCGGGCTTGATATGGATTTCATATACGCTGTAGGCGACCTTGCTCGCGGGCGCAGTGTCCGGCAACGGCCTGCGGTGCTTGTCCAGATAATGCACTGTCGGCATCGCGCTTGCCGCCAGCGGCACCAGCTGGTAAGGACGTTTCAGATAATGATATTGCAATGGCGGCGCGTAGATCTGCGCGAGAAACTCGTACTCGTTTTCGCTATATGCCTGTGCCGGATCGAGATGCTTGGGACGTTCGGTGAACGCGGTATAAAAAATGGACTTGCCATTGTCCGCAGCCGAATAGGGATCGTTCCACAACCCGCCGTCGCAGGCAGAAAGCAGCAGCACCCACATAAAAACAAATATAACTCTCATGGCGCGAAGTTTAGCGGAATAGCACCAGCGCGTCATGGTCAAGGTTGACACAGACTGGCAGTTGCACAACACTGTGCGTGCTGATCATCATCCATGATACCTCCCGATACGGAACAAAAATCAACCATGAACCCAGACTGGCACAGCTTCCTGATCCAACACGGCGCAACCATAGACGCCGGTGTAGTGCAGCACTTTGGTAACGCCGCTGCCGAACGAAACGCTGCGGCGCAAAACACGGTAGTTTGCGATCTGGGCCAATTTGGCACACTGCGAGTGTCCGGCGAGGAAGCGCAGTCGTTCCTGCAAAACCTGTTGAGCAATGATATACGCGAAGCCGGCATCAAGCAGGCGCAAATCAGCAGCTTCAACAATGCCAAGGGACGGATACTGGCGACCCTGCAGATCCGGCGTGCAGGCGACGACTACCTGCTGCAATTGCCGCGCGTGCTGTGCGAACCGATACGCAAGAAACTCAGCATGTATGTGCTGCGCGCCAAAGTTAAAATCAGCGATGCCAGCGACGAGATCGTTTCGCTGGGCCTGTCCGGCGCAAAAGCGCAGGAGATCGCGCTGGAAAAATTCGGCGCACTGCCGGATCACACCCTCGGCATCACCGGAACCGCGCAGGCCAGCGTGACAAGAGCGGGCGAAACGCGTTTCCAGATCGACACCACTGCATCACACGCTGCCGCATTGTGGCCGGAACTCTGCCAGCAAGCGCAACCGGTCGGCAGCGCGTGCTGGGACTGGCTCAACATCCGTTCCGGCATTCCTGTCATTTTGCCGCAAACCCAGGAGCAGTTCGTCGCGCAAATGGCCAATCTTGAACTCATCGGCGGGGTGAATTTCAACAAGGGCTGCTATCCCGGACAGGAAATCGTCGCGCGCATGCAATACTTGGGCAAACTGAAGCGGCGCATGTATCTGGCACACCTGGATTACCCCGCACGCCCGGACACCAGTGATGTGCCGCAAGCAGGCGACGAATTATTCAGCACAGACATGGAAGGCCAACCCTGCGGCATGATCGTCAACGCGGCTCCGGCGCCCGGGGGCGGTTGCGATATGCTGGCATCGGTACAGGTTTCCAGCCATGAGAAGCACGATGTGCACTGGAAATCACTGCAAGGCGAGGCGCTGCGATTTTTGCCGCTGCCTTATCCGTTGCCGGAAGCCTGAGCGCCGACTGCCGCCATCCTCCAACCATTCTGCACGCCAGACTATCGGCACAAGCTGCCGTGGAAATTACCGTGTACCCTCAAGCCAATTCCGGCTTGGACCATATGGGTACACTACAACAGGCAGCAACGGGTGAACGGAAATTCGATTACCCTGATATCCGTCAAAACCAGATTTCGGGATAACGCCGCGAAGAGGGTATGTTGTTAACCAGCATGGCCACCGCCAGCAGGACGAGCGGGCCAATTGTGGCGGGCATTAACACATACCAAAATCCCAGTTTATGGACCGCCGGTGATCCGATAACGGCAAGAAGCGCGGTTGCGCCTCCGGGTGGATGCAGTGTGCGGGTCGCATGCATGGCCGCTATCGCCGTGGCAACTGCCACGGATTCCGCGAGCCACAAATTCTGGTTCAGGAACTTCCAGCAAAGCACACCCACCAGGGCAGAGACAACATGGCCACCGACAAGATTGCGTGGCTGGGCCAGAGGACTGCGCACCGCGCCGTATGCGAGCACCGCCGAAGCGCCAAAGGAGCCGAGCATCAATGACATGTCGCGCCCGTCGAAAAACAGGTGGCTCACCAGGGCGACTCCGGAGATACCCAGGAATGCGCCTATCCAGGACCACAAGATCTCCTCGTTGCTGACCCGCGGCGGACTGCCGCGAGTCGAGCCTTTCATTTTGCCCAGATATTCGCGGAATTTCATGGCAATTCCTTTAGTTTGTAAGCGGCAAAAAAATTCTTTCTCAGCAGCAAGCCGAGCAACCTGCCGTCGGTTCCAACTACCGGCATGCTGCGGCCGCCGTGCCGGTGAAACGCATCCAGCATCTCGACGAATCCCGCATCCTTTCCGATTGTCACAGCCTGTTGGGTCATCGCTGCGCCCACTGTCGTTTCATGGCAACTGTGGGTGAACTCAAACGAGTCGTCGAGCAGTTTCAACAGCAATTCCAGGAAGTTCTCAGCCTTCAGGCGCTTCAGGAAGTCGGTCTCGGTAAGCATGCCCAGCACATGTCCACTGGCATCCACGACCGGTAGCCCCTTGTAGCCGGAATCTGCAATTTCCCTGGCTGCAATGTCGAGTGTCGTATCGGGATTTAGGGGTTTTACGTTGCCCCGCATCAGGCGCCCGGCCGTTACTCCCGCAAACATGCGCTGAAGCGCATGGCGATGGGCAAGGTGATAAATCGAACGAAAATCCTCGGTGGTGATGTCCAGATAGCCCGGTATATGCTGCATCGCATCCAGGATATCGTCATCGGTAAGCTCCAATTCGTCCGAACCCATGTCGGCGAAATTATTTGTATTGTCTTCCGGCAATGTCTGTTTCATTTGTAGATCAATATCCGATGTGATTTTTATGGAAGGCTACTTGTGAAGTTGCGTACATACAAAAATACCCGGTTGCGCAGACCCGCTCACGGCTCAAGCGCCATGATTGTAGCACTCGCATTCCCGGGCAGTGAATTTTTGCCATAGTTCGCGACTATACGGTCCGGCCCGAGCAGCGGCGCTGCAGATGGCGTGTATGGATCAAGCCGAAGCATGCATTGCCGGCACACTACGGCGCGTTCCCGGTACTCAAGCGCACGCCGGAAGGATCAGTCAAACCGGGGCCGGGAAATGACGGATTGCTATAGTTGCAGGGTCATCTTGATGTGCGGCAGCCCGGCATCGATAAATTCCTCGCCCTGCTCGGCGAACCCGAAGCCGCGATAAAACGGCAATGCCTGGGTTTGCGCATCCACGTCCACCTGTTTATAGTCGTGTGCGCGGGCGTAATCCAGCAGCGCTTCCATGATCGCCGTGCCGACTTTTTTCTTGCGCCACTGCTGTATCACCGCGATGCGGCCGATGTGTCCAGTGGAAAATATCCTTCCGCAGCCGATAGCTTCGCCGCGCTGGCTGAGTGCCAGCGCATGGCGGCAGCTCTCGTCAAATTCGTCCCACTCCAATTCTGCCGGGATGCCCTGCTCCCGGATAAACACCGCCTCGCGTATCGATTTCAGCAAAGGTTCGCCGTCGTGCCAGCAAACCAGACTAACCGTAAAAGGATTGCTCATGCCAACCTCCCTGTGGAAATTTATCCGATGATATCGACTTCAGTCCTCGCGGGCACCAAGTCGAACAATTCGATCAAATCGGCGTTACGCATCCGGATGCAGCCAATCGAGCCGGGAACGCCGAGGGGCACGGAATCCGGCGTGCCATGTATGTAAATATACCGGCGCATGGTGTCGCTGCTACCCAGACGATTGAAGCCCAACTCGCAGCCGGACAACCACAGGATACGCGTCAATATCCAATCGCGCCGCGGAAACTGCGCGCCCAATTCCGGCGTATAAATTTCGCCGGTGGGCCGTCGCCGGACGAACACGGCATTCTCCGCCGCACCGGCCCCGATCTTGGCACGAATGATGTGCCTGCCGCGCGGCGTGCAATAACTGCCATACGCTTCGCCCACGCCATTTTTCGCGCTGGATATCGGATAGCGGCGCAGCAGCTTGCCTGCATCATCGAATAATTCGAGTTGCTGGGCATCGATTTGAACATTTATTTTCATGATTGTTTTTGCTGCTGCAAGCGCCGCAGGGCGAAAAAATTGCTGAGCATGGCGCCGCACTCCCCCCCCAGCACCCCGGCGACCACTTCGGCATGGTGATTCAGGCGCGTCCCGGCAAACACATCCAGCACGCTGCCGCACGCGCCGGTCTTCGGGTCACTCGCACCATACACCAGCCTGGCAACACGCGCGTGCATGACCGCTCCGGCGCACATCAGGCACGGCTCCAGCGTGACAAACAACTCGCAGCCTGTCAGCCGGTAATTTCCGGTTTGTTGCGCGGCATCGCGCAACGCCAGCATCTCGGCATGAGCGGAAGGGTCGTTGCGCGAAATCGGCGCATTATAGCCGCGCCCGATGATCTCGCCATCCTTCACCACCACCGCCCCCACCGGCACTTCTCCGGCGGCCTGCGCCTGTTTCGCCAGCTCCAGCGCGAGGCGCATGTAATCTGCGTCCGTCATAACGATAATCTTTGTCAAAAATGCAACCTGGAAAAATGGCCGGCAACCGTAGCACAACTGGGGCGGTTTGACGAGGGCACGAAGATGCTTGCCTTTAACACGATTTTTGACAAGAATGCAGCCATCACTCACGGGTTACTCCATGTCAGAAAAAAAAGTTGCGGATTTTTCCCTGCCAGCCACGGGCAACAAAACCTTCACCCTGTCCGGCGCGCGCGGCAAGCATCTGGTCATATATTTCTATCCCAAGGACAGTACTCCGGGTTGCACCACCGAGGCGCAGCAGTTCCGCGATTTGTATCCCGAATTCAACCGGGCGCATTGCGAAGTGGTGGGTATTTCGCGCGACAGCCTCAAGTCGCATGAAAACTTCAAGGCCAGATTCGCCCTGCCCTTCGAGTTGCTTTCGGATAGCGATGAAACCGCATGCAATCTGTTCGGTGTGATCAAGCAAAAGAACATGTACGGCAAGCAGGTTCGCGGCATCGAGCGCAGCACCTTCGTGTTTGACAGGGACGGTGCGTTGTGCCGCGAATGGCGCGGACTCAAAGCCGACGGCCATGCACAGGAAGTGCTGGATTTCGTCACAACTCTCAACTAAAGGAACGCCATGACTCCGCGCAATCAATCTGCGAAAAGCACTGAAACCAAATTGTTCGTTATGGATACCAACGTGCTGTTGCACGACCCGACCAGCCTGTTTCGCTTTGAAGAGCACGATATCTGCCTGCCGATGTTCGTGCTGGAAGAACTGGACAACAAGAAAAAAGGCATGACCGAGGTTGCCAGAAATGCGCGCCAGGCCAGCCGTTTCCTGGACCAGATCGTCAGCGATGCGCCGCACAAGATCGAGGAAGGCATCGCGCTCGAATCGGCGGCACACAAGAACTGCACCGGGCGATTGTTCCTGCAGACCAGCTTCGTCAAGTACGAGTTGCCGCAAAACCTGGAACTGGGCAAGGCGGACAACGCGATACTCGGTGTTGTCATCGGCCTGCAGAAGCAGCAACCGCAGCGCCCGGTCATCCTGGTCAGCAAGGATATCAACATGCGCATCAAGGCGCGCGCCCTCGGCCTGGAAGCGCAGGACTATTTCAACGACAAGGTTCTGGAAGACAGCGACCTGCTCTACACCGGCGTGCTTCCGTTGCCGGCCGATTTCTGGGAACGCCACGACAAGGACATGAAATCCTGGCAAAAGGACGGCCACACCTATTACCAGATACAGGGCCCGCTGTGCGGGGCGTTCTTCGTCAACCAGTTCGTCTATCAGGAAAACGGCGACGCGCCATTCTATGCCGTGGTGCTGGAACAGGACGACCAGTCCGCGCTGTTGCGCACGCTGACCGATTACACGCACAGCAAGAACAACGTGTGGGGCATCACCGCGCGCAATCGCGAACAGAACTTCGTGCTCAATCTGCTGCTGAACCCGGACATCGATTTCGTCACGCTGCTGGGACAGGCCGGCACCGGCAAAACCCTGCTGACGCTGGCGGCGGGGCTGCTGCAAACGCTGGAAACCAAGCTGTATTCTGAGATCATCATCACCCGCGTGACGGTCCCGGTCGGCGAAGACATCGGCTTCCTGCCCGGGACCGAGGAAGAGAAGATGACCCCGTGGATGGGCGCGCTGGAAGACAATCTTGACGTGCTGAACAAATCCGACGACGAAGGCGGTGATTGGGGACGTGCCGCAACGCGGGATTTGATACGCTCGAGAATCAAGGTAAAATCGCTCAATTTCATGCGCGGACGCACCTTTCTCAACAAGTATGTGATCATAGACGAGGCGCAAAATCTCACACCCAAACAAATGAAGACGCTGGTCACCAGGGCCGGCCCGGGCACCAAAGTGGTGTGCATGGGCAACATCGCCCAGATCGACACGCCTTATCTCACCGAAGGCAGTTCCGGCCTGACTTATGTGGTGGACAGGTTCAAAGGCTGGCAGCACGGCGGGCACGTCACGCTGATGCGCGGCGAGCGCTCGCGGCTGGCGGACCACGCGGGTGAGGTACTGTAGGGAATCATGGTTAATCCGATCGAAAAATCTGATGCCGAATGGCGCGATGAACTCACTCCCGAGCAATATC
>JAJZEQ010000184.1 GCA_021851345.1 Pseudomonadota bacterium | reverse complement strand
CAAGGCTGAGGACGGGCAGATTGCCTCACTGGCTGTTCCGGACGAGCTTGCGCAATTGCCGCATGCCAGCCTGTTCTCGGTGCTGCAGCATGAACCTGCCGGCGCCGATCGCGAAAGCCTGGACGGCCACCTGGAAGAAGCGATCATGCACGAAGTGCCCAGCCTGGACCGATCGCTGTGGATGCTGGACACCGTGATCACGCTGGCCCCGCTGCTGGGCCTGTTCGGCACGATCATCGGCATGTTCAACGCGTTTCATGCGCTGGGTGATGCCCAGACCGGCGCGATGCAGGTTACCGGAGGCATTGCCGAAGCACTGATCGCCACCGCTTCCGGCCTGCTGATCGCGATGATAGGGCTGGTGTTCTTCAATGCCCTGCATACCCGCGTGCGCACCATCCTGCACCAGCTGGAGACGATCAAGGTGATGTTGCTCAACCGCCAGGGCCGGCCCGGAGTCCCGCACTCGTCCAGACAGGCTACGGTCGAACTGATCCGCGCCCAGGCGAGGGCCTGAGATGAGATATTTTGAAACGCGCAAGGCCAGGATAGAAATCATCCCGATGATAGACATCATGCTGTTCCTGCTGGTCTTCTTTGCGATGCTGACACTGCGGATGATCCCGACCTCGGGCCAGGTGACAAAGCTGCCGACCAGCTCGACCGCGGTTACGATACCGCCGCCGAAATTACTGGTTGAAATAACTGCGGACGGCTCTTTGCAGGTGGAGAATCGCACCCTGACTCCGGCACAGCTGACCGACCTGCTGCTGCAGCGCGGCAGCAGCAAGACTGCCGTGACGATCGCCGGCAACCAGACCGCCACGCTGCAGGAAGTGATGGGCGTGATCGATGCGATTCGCGCCGGCGGGGCATCCGAGATTGGTCTTGCCGCCAGCATCACCAACGGCAGATAACACAATGTCTGCACTCTATAGCCGTCATCCCGTGCAGGCATTCGGTTTGGCTGTCATGATCGAACTGGGATTGCTGGCCTGCGCGGTGGTTGTCCTGGGCACAGCATCCCGGACCAAACCGGCGCTGTCCGAGACCATGCCCATCGAACTGGAAAATGCGCAACAGCCGTCCTCGAAACCACCTGAACCCAAGCCACCGGTGCCACCCAAACCCAGGCAGCCAACTCCGCCGCCCAGAGAGGCGCAGAAAACACCTCCGCCACCACCGGAGCCGCCCACTCCACAAGCTTCGGTGCCGACTGCGTTCACCCAGCCTGCCCCGCCACCGCCCGCACCCTCCCCTGCAGCCAGTGCGGCCAACGTCAAACCCAGTGATGTATATGCGGCCAGGGTCCACACTGCGGTGCAGGCGGCGCATTACTACCCGCCGGCAGCGCAAGCGCTGCGTTACGCCGGAAGGGTCCGGGTGGAATTCCGCCTGCGCGACGGTGTTCCCGGAGATGCGCGGCTGCTGGCCGGCAGCGGTATCGGCCTGATAGACCGCGCCGCGCTGCAGGCGGTGCAAAGCGCCCGCTATCCTGAAACGCCGCCGGAATTGCGCGGCTCTGACCTGGTGTTTCAGGTCTGGGTCGAATTTGACCGTTAATGTCTGGCAATCAATCAGGGGATTAAATGTCCGGTCCATCCGATATGTCTTTGCGCCGCCCGCTGTTGCTGCTGGCGGCGATGGGTGTGCTGTTCAGCTGCAAGTTACAGGCTCAGGTTCTGGCGAGCGACGGCATAGCCACGGCCTATGTGGTGCTGGGAGAGAATGGAGCGGCGTTCGCTCGGGTGGTGACGAAACAGGCGCAATGTCCGTTGATCCGGTTTGATGCACAAGAAGTACGAATGAACGTGCGCGCCGCGCCCGCATCCATGCCCTTGCGACCCACACGCTCGGTACCGGCAGACTCCAAACCGTCGGTCTTTCCGCTGCTCACTTGCGAGAAGGAAATCCCGCGCGGCACAGGCAGCGCCACTGTTGGAACCCTGTCCCTGCCGCTGCCGAAGCACCAGATCGACCGTATCGTTGTGATAGGCGACAGCGGCTGCCGCCTTAAGAAAAGTGACGGAGCGTACCAAGCCTGCAATGACAGCGATCTCTACCCGTTCGCCCGGGTGGCGGCCGCAGCCGCAAAGTGGAAGCCCGACCTTGTCGTGCATGTGGGCGATTTCCTGTACCGCGAAAATGAATGCGCTCAGGGGAATCCTGGCTGCGCGGGCAGTCCATGGGGTTACGGCTGGGATGCCTGGCAAGCCGACTTTTTCAGGCCTGCCGCCGCGCTGTTGCAAGCCGCGCCGTGGGTAATGGTGCGCGGCAATCACGAATCCTGCTCGCGCGCCGGCCAAGGCTGGTGGCGCATGATGGATCCGCACCGCCTGTTGCCGGCGCAGGATTGCAACGATCCCGCTAACGACCAGACCGGCGATTACAGCGATCCCTATGCGGTCCCGCTGGATAGCGATACGCAACTGATCGTGCTGGACACGTCAAACACCCCGGGCAGTGCAATCCCGCCGGGAGATATACGCAGGATCAAATACCGTAATTTGTACCGGCAACTCGAGAAACTGTCGCGGCAAGCGGCATACAACATCGTGGCCAATCATCATCCGCTGCTCGGCTTCGCCACGGAACAGGACCCGCACGGGGCAGTGACCTTGCACCCGGGCAACCTTGGACTGCAATCCGTATTCGGCGCCATCAATCCCCTGCTGATGCCGCCGCGCATAGACGTGTTGCTGTCGGGTCATGTCCATATGTGGCAACAACTCAGTTTCTCCAGTCCGCACCCGACCCAGTTTATCGCGGGCTTTTCGGGAACGATGGAAGACCTAGTGCCGTTGCCCGCCCGATTGCCTCCCGCCGCAACTCCCGCCGCCGGAGCTGTGGTCGAACAGCATGATTCATGGGTAGGCGGTTTCGGCTTCATGACGATGGAGCGCAAGGGGCCCGGACAATGGCAGGTCAAGGTGTGGGACAGCGCCGGCCGGCAAATCAATACCTGCAGTATCTATGGACGCCATTCCTCCTGCGCAGAAGCGCAAGTCAAATAACGCCACGAATTTTAGACCTGGAATTGAACAAGCCACGCGGCCGGAAGCCATGGGCGTTATGCATCCTTCAGCGCCAGCTTCCAGCTGCGCAGCGGGATACATGTCTGCAGGCGATAAATGGCACGCTCGGCAAGGACGGCATGAATCTCGTGGCCAACAGATGATGCGATGTCCAGTGTGGCATCCCCCTGCAGCTGCATGAGCCTTTCATAGGCAGCGTGCGCATGTTCGACAGGAATCACTTGGTCATCTTCTCCGTGCAGCAGATGCAGAGTGGTGAACTCTGGCGCCGCTTCGGGAAGTTTCGCAAACCGGCCGGAAAATGCGATAACCCTTCCGACATGGCCGTCATGTGCCACGCTGAATTCCAGGGCCATGATTGCGCCCTGGGAAAAACCGACCAGCGCGCTGTCAGACTGCAAAACCTTGAAGCGATTCTGGGCATCCCGCACCATCGCATGCAGCGCCGGCATCGCGCCGGCAACTCGCTCAGCCCGGTTCCCCTCGGTCACTGCGCTGACAGAGAACCACTGCCGGCGGCTGTTTCCACTGTCGAATCGTCCCCCGCGGTCGAACGGAAAGGTGCCGTCCGGAAGCAGCAACGCGGCATTCGGAAATGCATCCCTGAGCTTGTTGGCCAGCGGCACCAGATCGGGTGCTCCTGCTCCCACACCGTGCAACAAAATAAACAGCTGCCTGACCGGCCCGGCTTCCGGCAACATCTCGATACCGCCAAAAATTCCTTCGTCCATTTTTTCCGCTGCAATATCAATGTGTCTGCATGCAGACTAAGTTCCCAGATACGCACGCTGCACCGCATCGCTGCCGAGCAATTCACTCGCAGCGCCCGCCAAGGTGATCGCTCCGCTTTCCATCACATAGCCGCGCTGCGCGACTTGCAGCGCGAGCCTGGCATTCTGCTCGACCAGCAGGATGCTCATGCCGAGCGCGGCGATGTCGCGTATCGTGGCGAAGATTTTTTGCACCATCAGCGGCGCGAGTCCCATGCTGGGTTCGTCCAGCATCAGCAGGCGCGGGCGGCTCATCAGCGCGCGCGCCATCGCGACCATTTGCTGCTCGCCGCCGGAAAGGGTTCCGGCCAACTGGTATTTGCGTTCGGCGAGACGCGGAAAGAGCGCGTACATGCGATCGAGGTCTGTCGCGATTTCGATCTTGTCGCCGCGACTGTATGCGCCCATCAGCAGATTTTCTGCAATCGTCATGCGCGCGAACACCCCGCGCCCCTCGGGCACCAGCGCGATGCCCATCGCGGCGCGCCGGTGCGCCGCGATGCTGTGCAATTCCCCGCCCTCGTACCGGATCTGCCCGCCGGCCGGATGAACCAGGCCGGCCAGGGTTTTCAGCGTGGTGGTCTTGCCCGCGCCGTTGCTGCCGATCAGCGCGACCAATTCGCCTCGGTCGATGTGCAGGTCGATTCCCTTCACGGCCCGGATGCCGCCGTAGGCAACCTGGAGATCGCGGACTTCCAGGAGCGGGCCGCCAGCCTTTGGTGCCCCCGCGGGGGGGGCGGGAGTTTTCGACTCACTCATCTCCGCCTCCGAGATAGGCGGCAATCACGGCGGGGTCTTTGCGCACTTGTTCCGGCACGCCTTCGGCGATTTTCTTGCCGTAATCCAGCACTGCCACCCGGTC
>JAJZEQ010000053.1 GCA_021851345.1 Pseudomonadota bacterium | reverse complement strand
AGAACTGGTGCGCGGCGCGGCGCGTTTATACGCGACCGGCGGCAATGCCGCGATCTATTACGGCCTGGGAGTAACCGAACATGCGCAGGGCTCGACTGCCGTGATGGGGATTGCAAACCTGGCGATGGCCACCGGCAATATCGGCCGCGAAGGCGTAGGGGTGAATCCGCTGCGCGGGCAGAACAACGTGCAGGGTTCCTGCGACATCGGTTCCTTCCCGCACGAATTGCCGGGCTATCGCCACGTGTCCGACTCGACCACCCGCCACCTGTTCGAACAGGCATGGGGAGTCGATATCCAGCCCGAACCCGGATTGCGCATCCCGAACATGTTCGATGCCGCGCTGGATGGAAGCTTCATGGGAATGTATTGCCAGGGCGAAGACATCGTCCAGTCCGACCCGAACACCCAGCATGTCACCGCCGCGCTGTCCGCGATGGAGTGCATCGTGGTGCAGGACATTTTCATGAACGAGACCGCGATGTATGCGCACGTGTTCTTGCCGGGTTCGTCGTTCCTGGAAAAGGACGGTACCTTTACCAACGCGGAACGCCGCATCTCGCGGGTGCGCAAGGTGATGCCGCCCAAGGCGGTCTATGCGGACTGGGAAGTGACGGTGCTGCTGGCGCAGCGCATGGGTTACCCGATGGATTATGCCCATCCCTCCGAGATCATGGACGAGATTGCGCGTTTGACCCCCACTTTCCACGGCGTGAGTTACGAGAAGCTCGATCAGCTCGGCAGCATCCAGTGGCCGTGCAATGACGAGGCGCCGAGCGGTACGCCGACCATGCACATCGACCAGTTCGTGCGCGGCAAGGGCAAGTTCATCATCACCAAATACGTGGCGACCGACGAGAAAGTCACGCGCAAATTCCCGTTGATATTGACCACTGGCCGGATTCTTTCGCAATACAACGTGGGTGCGCAAACCCGGCGCACCGAGAACGTGCGGTGGCACAAACAGGACATTCTGGAGATTCATCCGCATGACGCCGAAGAACGCGGCATCAGGGACGGCGGCTGGATAGGCATACACAGCCGTTCGGGAGAAACGGTGTTGCGCGCCAAAGTGTCGGAGCGCATGCAGCCTGGCGTGGTGTATACCACGTTCCATTTTCCCGAATCGGGTGCGAATGTCATTACCACGGAAAACTCGGATTGGGCGACCAATTGCCCCGAGTACAAGGTGACCGCGGTGCAGGTGATGCCGGTGCTGGAGCCTTCCGATTGGCAGAAAAAATACACCCGGTTCAGCAAGGTGCAGAATGACTTGTTGAAAAATGCAGGGGAAGCCGCCGGGAATAAAACCCCGGGCATTAAAATTAAGGCCGTGGCCAAATCCATAGCCTGACGCCATGAAACCAAGCATCGCGAAACTGGCGGCACCGGTGATTGAATGCGTCAGCCGTGAGGCCATATCGCGCTGGCGCGACGGGCACTGGACGGAAGAGCAGGACCAGCTTGCAGTCGAAGTCCCGGTGGCGCTGGAATTCAACGACGTTTCACATGCGGTGATGCTGGCGACACCCTGTGACCTGGAAAGTTTCGCGCTGGGCTTTGCGCTCAGCGAAGGCATCGTGGGAACCCGCGCCGAATTTCGTGGCGCGGCAGTCGAGGAAAGCGAACTGGGCATTACCGTGCATTGCGAAATTTCCGGCCATGCGTTCCTGAAACTCAAGCAGCGCAGGCGCAACATGACCGGACGTACCGGCTGCGGTTTGTGCGGTGTGGAGAGTTTGGAGCAGGTGTTCCGTACCCTGCCACCCTTGCCCGCCGGGCTGCCCGTTTCGTCGCAGGGGATGCGCGCCGCGCTCAAGAGCCTGGCGGCTTTGCAGCCGCTCAATCGCTTGACCGGGGGTATGCATGCGGCAGGATGGAGTACGCCTGACGGAAGGTTGCTGCAGGTGTGCGAGGATGTCGGGCGGCATAATGCGCTGGATAAATTGATCGGCAGGATGGCGGAGCGCGAGCTGAGTTTCCGGGATGGCTTCCTGCTGATTACCAGCCGTGCCAGCGTCGAGATGGTGCAGAAGGCGGCGATGGTCGGCATCACAGGCTTGGTCGCGATTTCCGCGCCGACAGCCCTGGCGGTCAAGACTGCAAAGTGTGCAGGCATGACGCTGATCGCATTTGCGCGCGGCGACGAATTCGTGGCCTATGCCCACGGCAATGGAATTGAAGGGACGGTCTAAGAATGGATATGCATAATTTGATACACATGGCGAACCAGATCGGCAGTTTTTTTGAGGCGATGCCGGAACAGGACGAGGCGCTTAAAGGTATCGCAAGTCACCTGCAACATTTCTGGGAACCGCGCATGCGCAGCCAGTTGCTGGAATATGTGGATGCGCAAAACGGCAAGGATATTGACCCGCTCGTGCTATCCGCGATCCGGGCCCACCGCAATATGCTGGTATCCCAGAAGCAGGCCTGATCCGAAACCACACAAATTAAAGAATGGGGTAGTATCTGTCCAGCATGGCGAAATTATAATAATCACATCAAATATAAAAACTTGAGGAGCCAATTCATGTCCAGTTCTAACAGTTCTGCAGTTGCAGCAAGCTCATACGGATTACTCGCAAAAGAACATACCATTGCCAAGTCGGGCTTTAATCGCTGGCTGGTTCCGCCCGCCGCATTGGCGATACATCTGTGTATCGGCATGGCTTATGGGTTTTCAGTATTCTGGTTGCCATTGTCCAAGGCGATTGGCATTACCAAGGCAGTTGCCTGCCCGCCGGATGCGGGGCTGTTAAATGCCCTGTTTACCACCACCTGCGACTGGAAGATCAGCGAGCTGGGCTGGATGTTCACGCTGTTCTTTCTGTTGCTGGGATCGTCCGCGGCAATCTGGGGCGGGTGGCTGGAGCGCGTCGGCCCGCGCAAAGCCGGTTTTGTGGCGGCGATATGCTGGGGCGGAGGCCTGCTGATATCCGCACTCGGCGTGTACCTGCACCAACTGTGGATGATGTGGCTGGGTTCCGGCGTCATCGGCGGCGTCGGGCTGGGTCTGGGCTATATCTCGCCGGTCTCCACGCTGATCAAATGGTTCCCTGACCGCCGCGGCATGGCGACCGGTATGGCCATCATGGGTTTCGGCGGCGGTGCGATGATAGGCGCGCCGCTGGCGAATTCATTGATGGTGTATTTTCATACCGCAACCAGCGTGGGTGTATGGCAAACCTTTGCCGTGATGGGCGTGGTTTATTTTATCGCGATGACTTTGGGCGCGTTCGGTTACCGGATACCGCCGACTGGCTGGAAACTGGAAGGCTGGGCGCTTCCGGAAAACAGGCATGCGATGATTTCCGACAACAACGTGCATCTGAAGAATGCCCACAAGACACCGCAATTCTGGCTGATCTGGTCGGTGCTGTGCCTGAACGTGAGCGCCGGTATCGGTGTGATCGGGATGGCTTCGCCGATGCTGCAGGAGATTTTTGGCGGTAACCTGATCGGGCATCCAGAGATCGGTTTTACCGACCTGAACGCAGCCCAGAAAACAGCCATCGCCGCGCTGGCAGCCGGATTTGCAGGCTTGCTCTCGCTGTTCAACATTGCCGGGCGGTTTTTCTGGGCATCGCTCTCGGATAAACTCGGGCGCAAAAACACCTACTTTGTTTTCTTCGCATTGGGCATCGCGATGTATTCACTTTCGCCCTGGGCCGCACACTCAGGCCACCAGGCATTTTTTGTCGCATTCATGTGCGTCATCCTGTCGATGTATGGCGGCGGATTTGCCACCGTGCCCGCGTATCTGGCGGACATGTTCGGCACACAGTTCGTCGGCGCGATCCACGGACGCCTGCTGACCGCATGGGCGACTGCCGGGATCATCGGGCCTGTGGTGGTGAACTATATTCGCGAGGCACAGATCTCCGCAGGTGTTCCGCGCCAGCAGGTGTACGACTTTACCCTGTACATACTGGCCGGATTCCTGGCGCTGGGTTTTATCGCCAACTGGTTCATCAAGCCTGTGGACAAGAAGTGGCACATATCCGAAAAGGAGATGCAGGCCATCCTCGAGTCCCAGCATGAAAAGGCGGCGGGAGAAAAGCTTGAGGTCGGATCATTCGGTATCGGCCACGGCGGACTGGATGCGGCGGCGGCTATGGCTTGGGCGGCAGTCGGAGTGCCCCTCGCGATCGGGCTGTGGATCACGATAAGCAATGCGGCCGTGTTGTTTCGCTGAGTAAGGCAGTCCTGTAAAACTGCAATCCGTCCGGCATGCCATCCATGCCGGACGGTTTTTTTCGGGCTTGCAGCATGAATATGTTGCGCGACCGCATTGATACGGGGTATTTTGCCGCGCAAATTCAGCCGGCCAAAATCGATGGCGGGCAGATGGAGGCTAAAATTATCGGAACAGGGCGATGGAACATTTATCAGTAACGGATGCGCAACAGTGCATTCTTGGATTTGTAAAAACACTCGGTGCCGAACCGGTCAGGCTGGAGCAATCGCTGGGCCGCGTGCTTGCTGATGATGTGTATGCCAACCGCGACCTGCCGCCGTACGATGTCTCTGCCATGGATGGCTACGCGGTGCGCAGCGCGGATCTGGCGCGTGTTCCCGCGATACTTTCCGTTATCGAGGACATCAAGGCGGGGGACATGCCGGCCAAGACCGTTCATGCCGGCCAGTGCGCGCGCATCATGACCGGCGCGCCGCTCCCGGCAGGGGCGGATG
>JAJZEQ010000291.1 GCA_021851345.1 Pseudomonadota bacterium | reverse complement strand
ATACGTCGCTCGCATCGCGCGCCGCGTCCCTTCCATTACCGCGCTGGCATCCACACCGTTCTGCTTTTTCAACTTCACGAACTCGACGAACCCCGCGGCAAAGATTCGTTCCATGGCTCCCTGGTTGCGCAAAGAACTGCTGTTTGCATATCTGTATAGCTCGTTCAGGTTCTGGTTGTGCCAGAACGCGTCTTCAAATTCTTCGGTGAGCCTGACTTCATCGCGTATCGCGAACATCTTGAGAAAGATATACCACCACGACATCAATGAAACAAACAGCAACAAGCCCATCACCAGCTGCACCAGCACGCTGGCGTTGCCGATAAGATGCACAAACGATAAATCCTGAGTCACTTCCATTTCGTCACATCCCCTTCAATTCTTCCATTGATCGCGCAATACATCCGGCACCGGCACCGGCTTGAAACTTTCCAACGAGACACATACCAGACTGATTTCAGTTTCGTTCAGCACCTCGGCTCCTCGCTGTACGGTTTGCAACAGCGTGAGGCGGCTGCGCCCGACGTCCTTGATCTGCACCGTCACATCCAGCAAATCATCCAGCTGCGCGGGCTTGAGATATTCCATCTTGACGGAACGCACCACGAACACCACACCGAATTCCTTCATCAATCCGGCGTTGCTGTAACCATGGACGCGAAGCCACTCAGTCCGTGCACGTTCCATAAAGTTCAAATAATTGGCGTGGTACACCACCCCGCCCGCATCCGTATCCTGAAAATACACACGGACCGGCAATGAAAAAATCTTGTGCATACTCATTTTAATCGTTTCCCAAAAGCAAATTCCCGCTGACCGGATTATTCGCGACCGTCAACCCGAAATGGCGATAGGCGATCGCGGTGGCCATGCGCCCGCGCGGGGTGCGCTGCAGATAACCCTGCTGGATCAGATAGGGTTCCAGCACATCCTCGATGGTGTCGCTTTCCTCGCCTATGGCCGCGGCGAGGTTGTCCAGACCGACCGGCCCGCCGAGGAATTTTTCGATGACAGCCAGCAATAATTTCCTGTCCATGATGTCCAGCCCGTGACTATCCACATCCAGCATCGTCAGGGCGGCATCCGCCACCTCGCGGGTCGCGTCGCCGTCCGCCTTCACATCGGCGAAGTCGCGCACGCGGCGCAGCAGACGGTTGGCGATACGCGGCGTGCCGCGCGAACGCCTGGCGATCTCCAGCGCGCCGTCCTGGGTCAGGTTCATTTTCAGCAGATTCGACGAGCGCATCACGATGCGCTGCAATTCTTCCGGCGTGTAAAACTCCAGCCTTGCGACGATACCGAAACGGTCGCGCAAGGGATTGGTCAGCATCCCCGCGCGCGTGGTCGCACCGACCAGCGTGAACGGCGGCAGGTCGAGTTTGACCGAACGCGCAGCAGGTCCCTCGCCTATCATGATGTCGATCTGGTAATCCTCCAGTGCGGGATACAGTATCTCCTCCACCACCGGAGACAAACGATGGATCTCGTCGATGAACAGCACGTCGTTGGGCTCGAGATTGGTCAGCAGGGCGGCAAGGTCGCCTGCGCGCTCCAGCACCGGGCCGGAAGTGTGGCGCAGGTTCACGCCCATCTCGCGCGCGATGATCTGCGCCAGCGTGGTCTTGCCCAGACCGGGAGGTCCGAACAGCAGCACATGATCCAGCGGCTCTTTGCGCAGCTTCGCAGCCTCGATGAATATCTCCAGTTGCCCGCGGATTTTTTCCTGGCCGACATACTCGTCAAGCTGTTTGGGGCGCAGCGCGCGCTCCAGGACCTCCTCGTGCTGGGAAGCCGGCGCGGCCGAGATTATCCGGCCGGACCCCGGGTTCAGCCGGGGAGGCGGTTCGGCGGAAAGGTTATCGCTGTGGATCATGTCCGGATTTTTTCATGCCTCATGGAATTAGTCATCAGTTTGTTATCCCAGCAAACTGGCCAGCGTCAGCAACAACAACAGGATCAGCCAGAAAACCACCGAGCGCCACACCAGCCCGACGGCGCTTTGCATGAAATCGGCATCGGCAGCATCGCCGACACCCAACTCTGCCCGGTCTTCCAGCATCCCGCCCTGCGCGATCGGCATGCCCAGGCGCACGCCCAGTGCTCCTGCACCGCTCGCCAGCAATATTCCCGCTTCGGGATCCGGCCAGCTTGCTGCCTGGGTGCGCCAGCAATGAACCGTATCCTCGAAATTACCCACGATGGCGAAGGTCATCGCGGTCATGCGTATCGGCAACCATTCCAGAATATAGAATGCCTGCCGCGCAAAACCGCCAAATTCGCCCATTTCATCACCGCCGCCCCAGCGTGTGCGCAGGAATTGTCCCAGGCGATACAACAGGGCTCCCGCCGCGCCGCCCAGGCCCAGCGCGCTGAACAATACGAACCACACGATCACGCCGAACACGTTGCGATGCGAGGCAATCAGCGCCTGTTCGATGGTGACACGCGCCACCTCTTCGGCATTCAATTCGTGCGAAGGAAAACCCCGCCAGCGCGACAACAGTCCGCGCGCCTCATCCAGCTTTCCGGCACGCAACGCCAGATGAATATCGGTGAAATAATGGCTGAACTGGCGGAAGCCCATCGTAAGATACAACACCAGCACGTTGAACGCCCAGGCCAGCACCGGGTGCACCTGATATAACAAACGGTAGGAAACCACGACGCCTGTCACCAGCGGCAACACCGCGACCAGCCACGCGATCTTGCCGTGCCGGTGTTCGCCTGCGTTGAAATTATGCTGGAAATAATTGACGTAACCGGACAGCCAGCCATGCAGATGTTTGCGCGATGAAAGCGGGTGAAGCTGCTCGAGCAACAGCGCGGTGATCAAGGCAAACAGGCTCATGTAAATTGGAAAACATCGGCGATCGGACAAGGCGAAAGATAACACACTACGATAGCCTTGCGCAGCCAGCATCGGGAAACGCACTCACTGTTGGACGTTCCGTGATTTGCCAATGACAAACCCGTTCGGGTGCAATGAATTACGGAATACTCAATATGGCGCGCTATACGGCAGTACACATACCCTCTGCCGGCAGGGTCTTTACTGCTCAGGGAAGTGTCGTGCTGGCCAGATACCATGCCGCTCTGGAACTTAATCCTTGCCTGCGATAGTAGCGGTAATTTCCAATGAAGCGTGCAAACTTGGCAATTGTTTGTGTCATGACTGCTCCCTTCGGCCCCTGTTTTCAGGTAATGTTAAGCGTCCAGTTTCTGCTCCATGTGCCGCGGCCGGGAAAGTATGGCCGCGAACTACCAGCGCATGCGGAGCCGGAAATTCAAAGTCGCCTGACCCGCAGTGCCTGCCGGCTTCCCTGACTGGCTGGTATGGGTGATCGTGGCGTTGAGCCGCTTTATTATTATGTTGCTGCGGAGTTTGCCTACCAGTTCCCTGGTGAGCGCCTCCCGGTCGGAGACAGGTGCTGATTTCATTTCGTTTTCCTCCGCAACAGCAATCGACTACGCACTTGCACTCCTGCACAGGGCGATGACATATAGTTTGATGCTATATATTCGTTAAAAATCTCTCTGTGCGGTATCGCACACAAGCCAACGGCCTGTCATTTGCTTAGCGGTATTTCGCAAGACTGAATTGAAGGTTATGCAAATTCAGGAGGATTTTTTAAGTGAGATGTACGCGTCCGGCGCGGCCAGACAGGCCGAACCACGCCGTGAGCGTGACGCACGATCCGGAAAAATGGGAAGCACAAAGGCAACAGGCGGCACCGTTGTCAGCAGCCCGCGTTGATGCAGAAACTTCAACGGGGCCGCAAACCAACTTGCCTGTCCGTCAGGTCTTGCAGGCCGCGATACTTCTGGTTGCGCCGCTCTATTTCATGCAATCATTCCCGCGGCAACCGTATTATTGGTCGCCTCATCGATCACGATGAAACTGCCGGTGGCGCGGTCGGTGGTGTAGCTGTCGAACACCAGCGGCTGTTGCACCTTCATCGCCACACGCGCGATGTCGTTCATGTTGAGCGCGGCGGCGGCGTGCTGCTCCAGCGTGTTCACATCAACGCGATAGGCGATGCCCGAGAACAAACACTTCGCGGTCCGCGTGGTGTGCTTGATCAGGTATTTTCGATTTTGGTCGAGCGGGGTTTCGGACAGCCAGCACAGCATGGCTTCGAATTCTTTTGCCACTTTCGGCAATTCATCGTTTCTCACGAACATGTCGCCGCGCGAAATATCGATCTCGTCTTTCAGCGTCAGCGCGACGGATTGCGGCGCGTAGGCGCGTTGCAGTTTGCCGTCGTAAGTGACGATCTCCTTCACCCTGCTGGTGCGGCCCGAGGGCAGCACGGTGATCTCGTCACCGACTGCGATCTCGCCCGCCTCGATGCGCCCCATGAAGCCTCTGAAGTCATGGTGTTCCTCGGTTTGCGGACGGCATACCCATTGCACCGGATAACGGAAGCCGGTGGTGTTCACGTCGTAATCGATCACGATGCTCTCCAGCAGATTCATCAGCGTCGTGCCCTGGTACCAGTCCAGGTTATCGCCGCGCTCCACCAGCATGTCGCCAACCAATGCCGACAGCGGGATGCAGGTGATGTCGGTCAAACCCAGCTGCGCGGCGAATTTCAAATACTCCGCGCAGATTTCGGTAAAGCGTGCTTCGGAATAATCCACCATGTCCATCTTGTTGACCGCCAGCACGATATGCGGGATGCCGACCAGACTTGCCAGATAGGTGTGGCGGCGCGTCTGCACCAGCACACCCTTGCGCGCATCGACCAGGATGATCACCAGGTTGGCGGTGCTGGCGGCGGTCACCATATTGCGGGTGTATTGCTCGTGGCCGGGCGTGTCGCCAATGATGAACTTGCGCCTGGGTGTGGCGAAGTAGCGGTATGCCACGTCTATCGTAATGCCCTGCTCGCGCTCGGCCTGCAGGCCGTCGGTAAGCAGGGAAAAATCAACCGTGGCCATGCCGCGCTTTGCGCTGGTTTTGGAGATTGCCGAAAACTGATCCTCGAAAATCGATTTGGAGTCATGCAGCAGCCGGCCGATCAGCGTGCTCTTGCCGTCGTCCACGCTGCCCGCAGTGATGAAACGTAATAGCTGTGTTGCGTTGCTCATAATTTAACCTCAATTTTTTCAAATTTTGTAGGGCGGATGAGCGTAGCGTTATCCGCCAATTGTCACACCGCTTTCGCGCGGCGGATAACGCCTACGGCTCATCCGCCCTACGGGTGATCTGCCTGACCAAAGAGTTAGAAATACCCTTCTTTCTTGCGTAACTCCATCGAAGCATCCGAAGTCTGGTCATCCATGCGCGTCGCGCCGCGTTCGGTGATGCGCGTGATTGCCGTTTCCGCGATGATCTCCAGCGCATTTTTCGCATTGGATTCCACCGGGCAGGTGCAGGTGATATCGCCGACGGTGCGGAAACGCACGGTTTTCCTGACCACCTTCTCGCCGGATTGCGGCTGCACCAGTTCGCTCACCGGCATGATGCCGCCGGGGCGCTGGATCACATCGCGTTCATGCGCGAAATAGATGTCGGGTATTTCCAGCCGCTCGCGCTCTATGTATTGCCAAATGTCCATTTCGGTCCAGTTGCTGATCGGAAACACTCGGATATTCTCGCCGGCATGCACGCGGGTGTTGTATATGTCCCACAACTCCGGGCGCTGGTTCTTCGGGTCCCACTGGCCGAACTCGTCGCGGAACGAGAAGATTCGTTCCTTGGCGCGCGACTTTTCCTCGTCGCGTCGCGCGCCGCCCATGCAGGCATCGAAGCTGAATTCCGCTATGGTCTCCAGCAGCGTCACAGACTGGAACACATTGCGGCTCTGCGTTGCGCTCTTCAGCACGACCGTGCCTTTCCTGATGGAATTTTCCAGCGAACGCACGATCAGCCGCTCTCCCAGCTCGGCGGCACGTTTGTCGCGAAACGCGATCACCTCGGGGAAGTTGTGCTCGGTGTCGATATGCACCAGCGGGAACGGAAACCTCGCCGGGCGGAACGCCTTCTCGGCCAGACGCAGCATCACGATGGAATCCTTGCCGCCGGAAAACAGCAGCGCTGGATTTTTGCACTCCGCCGCAACCTCGCGCATGATGTGTATGGATTCGCTTTCCAGCGCGTCCAGGTGGGTAAAAGTATGTGCAGTCATTCTTTCTTTCTCGGCCAGTTCCATAATATGTTCCGTTTCTATCATTCCGGTTTTTGCGATCTCACAGCGCTTTTACGCAATTGCTTTCTGAGTGTCATGAACCTGCACGGATATCTCCCGCACCCTGATCCTGCTCGCTTCGAGTGAAGTACTGCTCACATGCAGGCCGCATTCCTTATTATCTGGATGCTGGTTACGACTAACGTCGTGAGCTACGCTCCCGACATTACCCTGCGCCGAAACCCCGAAAACATGCGCTTCGCGCGACGTACCGGAACTGTGGCTTGCATGCAAGCCGCACTCCTTGCGGGGGTGGTTTTGGTTACGGCTAACGTCGTGAGCTGCGCTCCCGACATTACTCTGCGCCGAAACCCCGAAAACGCGCGCTTCGCTTGCACCCCCGGAACCGTGGCTTGCATGCAAGCCACATTCCTTGTTTTCGGGGTTTTCCCACCACCAGCGCCCGGCGCGGATATCTTCACCCGGCGTGACTGAGCGGGTGCAGGGCGCGCAGCCGAGGCTGGGGTAGAACTGGTCGTGCAGCTTGTTGTAGGGCACATCGTATTGGCGGATGTATGCCCACACGTCTTTGTTCGACCAGTCCAGCAACGGATTGAGCTTCTGCAAACCGTTGTCCGTATCGAAACTGGAGACTTCCAGCGTGCCGCGCGTGACCGCCTGTTCGCGGCGCATCCCGGTGATCCATGCTCCATTGCCTGCCAATGCGCGGCGCAACGGTTCCACCTTGCGCGCGTAGCAGCAACCTTTGCGGTTCTCCACGCTGTCGTAAAATCCGTTGATGCCGTGCTGCGCAACATATTCCTCGACCAGCACGCTGTCCGGAAAGTACACCTGCAATGGAACCGCATAATGCTCGCGCACTTTCTGCATCAGGTCATAAGTTTGTTGCGGCAGGCGTCCGGTATCCAGACTGAACATCCCTATGTCCAGACGGTGCTTGGCGATCAGATCGGTCAGCACCATGTCTTCCGCGCCCAGACTGTTCGCGAACACTACCGGCGGGAAATCTCGGGCCGCCGTGACCAGCACGGCTATCACCTGTTCCACTTTTTGCTGCAATGCATTCATAGCGCGCCTCCGCGTTGTATGCGGCGAAACGCCGGCAATTTTTCATCCGATGACGCCTGGTATGTGCAGGAGAAATCGCTCAAACCCTTGAGCGCTTCGTGTATATCCTTGTCAGCTCTGGCCGCAAAAGCATCGAAGCCGACACGCTGCATGTAAAACATCTGGTCGCGCAGCACATCGCCGATGGCGCGCAATTCGCCGGTATAGCCCAGCCTGGTGCGCAAATGATGGGCGATGGAATAGCCGCGCCCATCCGCAAACTTGGGAAAATCAACGGCGATCACGGTAAGTCTTGCCAAATCACCTTTTAAATCTTCAGCACGCTCATGGCTGGCCAACCAAACACCCAGCTCGGTGCGGGCTTGCAGTACATCACGCTGCGCCCGCCACACTTTCAGCGGCACGATGATTCTGCCGGACGGAACGACAACAGCTTCCGGCGTGTCGTTTTCACCCAGTCGCAACACCATCCAATCGTCATCTGCAATAGTTTTGTTTTTGATGATCATGTCTCAAAGTCCCGGTGAATATAACGGCGTGTCATAGGTCGCACCTGCCGCCAACAGTTCATATTCTGCGCCGGTCAGCCCTTCGGCGGCGGCTACCGGCGACGCATACACATACTCCTTGAACGGATCGTGGCCGATGCGGCGCACGGTATCGATGAAACGTTCGTCGGTAAAACGTTCGCGCACATACACCTGCAGCAGGCGCGCGACCACCTCGGGCGTTTGCGCAAAAGTAAACGAGCGCCCGATGACTTTGCCCAGGCTGATGTCGTTGCCCTGCGCGCCGCCAATCGACACCTGATACCATTCCTCGCCGTCCTTATCCACGCCGAGTATGCCGATGTTCCCGACGTGATGATGCCCGCAGGCATTCATACAACCCGACATGTTCAGCTCGATCTCGCCGATGTCATGCTGAAAATCGATATTATCGAATCGCTCGGCAATCGCCTTGGCCAGCGGAATGGAACGCGCGTTGGCCAGGGAGCAAAAATCTCCGCCCGGGCAGCAGATAATGTCGGTCAGCAGGCCGATGTTGGGCGTGGCCATGCCCAGCGCTCTGGCGGCTTGCCACAAATCGAACAGCTCGGATTGTTTGACGTCAGCCAATACCAGATTCTGCATATGCGTGACGCGCAATTCGCCGAAGCTGAAACGTTCCGCCAGCTCAGCCGCCGCGTCCATTTGCACTGCCGTTGCGTCGCCGGGGGCGATGCCGGTTTTCTTCAGCGACAGTACCACGGCCGCATAACCGGGCACCTTGTGCGGCTTGACGTTGCGCTGCATCCAGTTGGAGAAGGCCCGGCTTTCGCTTATCTGTGCCGCCACGGCGGCATTGTTTTCAGGCAGGCGCACATAGTCGGGTGCGGTGAAAAAAGCCGCGACACGGTTCAATTCCTCGACCGTGATGGTGCACGGGCCATCTTTGGTGAATTGCCAGTCGGCTTCAACGCGGCGCCTGAATTCCTCGATGCCGATCGCCTTCACCAAAATCTTGATGCGCGCCTTGTACAGGTTGTCACGGCGACCGTATTCGTTATACACGCGCACGATGGACTCCAGATAGGTGATCACATGCTGCCAGGGCACAAAATCGCAAATTTCCGTGCCGATGATAGGCGTGCGTCCCAGACCGCCTCCCACCAGCACGCGAAAGCCGACTTCGCCCTGCGCATTTTTCACCGCCGCCAGGCCGATGTCGTGCACCGCTATCGCCGCGCGGTCTTCGCTTGCGCCGGTAATGGCGATCTTGAATTTGCGCGGCAGATAGGCGAACTCGGGATGGAAGGTGCTCCACTGGCGCAAAATCTCGGCATAAGGACGCGGATCCACGATCTCATCTTGCGCCACGCCGGCAAACTCGTCACAGGTGATGTTTCGTATGCAATTGCCGGAGGTCTGGTTGGCGTGCATCTCCACGCTGGCCAGGTCGGCGAGAATATCCGGCGCATCCTGCAGCTTGATCCAGTTGAACTGGACATTCTGGCGCGTCGAAAAATGCCCGTAGCCGCGATCGTATTTGCGCGCAATAAATGCCAGCATGCGCATCTGCTCCGCGCTCAGCAAACCGTAAGGCACGGCAACGCGCAACATATGGGCATGGATCTGCATGTACAGCCCGTTATGCAGGCGCAGGATACGGAATTCATCCTCCGTCAGCTCGCCCGACAAACGGCGGCGCACCTGGTCGCGAAACTGCGCAACGCGTTGGGCTGTGATCTGATGATCAAATTCATCGTAACGGTACATAATGGTTTTTTCCTATTTCTGAATTTCTGATTGTTGCCAAAATCACTATTGGATCTTTCCCTGCTGGTTATGCGAACACCATCTTGAAACCGATGAACAGCAGCATGGTCGCCAGCACCGGGCGCAGCACCGCTTCCGGTACCCTGGCGCTCAGATGGCTGCCGATATAAATTCCGGGCAGCGAGCCCATCAGCAGGCTGCCCAGCAACACCAGGTCCACCGTGCCCAATGCCAGATGTCCCATGCCGGCCACCGCGGTCAGCGGCACGGCATGGGCGATGTCCGTGCCCACCACTTTTGCCGCCCGCATGCGCGGATAAAGGAACAGCAGGGC
Source organism: Pseudomonadota bacterium (assembly GCA_021851345.1). Lineage (GTDB taxonomy): Bacteria > Pseudomonadota > Gammaproteobacteria > Burkholderiales > Gallionellaceae > Gallionella. The sequence continues at coordinate 8,752 of JAJZEQ010000291.1, read as the reverse complement.
GACCGTGCCCAGCACACCCGCGCCCACCGAGGAAATCGCCACCAGCGTGCCGACGACGATGCCGGTGATGATCGTCGCGGCGGGGAGATAATGATCACGCAACTCATACAAGATGCCATCCTTGCGCTGCGCCAGCTTCCTGATTTGGGCCTTCAACAACAGTGCGCCGGCGGTCAGCAACAAGGCCACGCTCAACACGCCGGTCACCAGCCCGCTCAACGTCTTCTGGTCCAGCGCCAGATATTTCAACAGCGCGATGGTGAACACCGCGGCGGGCAAACTGCCCAGGCTGAGCAGGCCCGCCACTTTCCAGTCCACCGTGCCGCGCCGCCCATGCACCCAGCCGCCCAGCGTCTTGGTCAGCGAGGCATACAGCAGGTCGGTACCGACGGCTGTGGCCGGGGAAACACCGAACAGCAGCACCAGCAACGGCGTCATCAATGACCCGCCCCCCGCCCCGGTGACCCCGACGACCAGGCCGACCAGAAAGCCCGACAATGTGTATATCCAGTCCATGCACTACCACCTGTTGGAATTGATGGAGTGCATTCTAGGTCGCACGTCTTATATCTCTAAATACTTTTATGTTAGTATCTTATAGCTTATAAATATATTGGAGTGCCGTCATGAACCTGCAGCAACTGCGTTACTTCAACGAAATCGTCAATCAGGGATTGAACATCTCCTCCGCTGCCGCCGCGCTGTATACGTCGCAACCCGGCATCAGCAAACAGATCCGGTTGCTGGAGGATGAACTGGGTATCGAGATTTTCGTGCGCAACGGCAAGCGCATCGTGGCGATCACCGAGCCGGGCAAAGCCGTGCTGGAAATTGCCCAGCGCATGCTGCATGATGCCGGCAACCTCAAACAGGTCGCCGAGGAATTCCACTCGCAAAACAGCGGCAGCCTGACCATTGCCACGACACACACCCAGGCGCGCTATGCCCTGCCGCCCACGGTCAAACAGTTCATCAAGCGCTATCCGGGCGTCAAGCTGGGCCTGCACCAGGGCAACCCGACACAGATCGCCGAACAGGTGCTGAGCGGCGCAGCCGACATCGGCATCGCCACCGAGAGCCTGGCGCTGTATGACGAGCTCGTCACGCTGCCTTGTTACGAATGGAACCATTGCGTGATCGCGCCGCCCAGACATCCCTTGCTGAACGAGAAAAAGCTGACGCTGGCGAAGATCGCGCAATACCCGATCATCACTTATGACTTCGCGTTCAGCGGGCGCGGCAAGATCAATGCCGCGTTCGAGGCGGCCAACATCCAGCCGAACATCGCGTTGACCGCGATCGATGCGGACGTGATCAAGACCTATGTGGAATTGGGGTTAGGCGTGGGAATACTGGCGAAAATGGCCTTCATTCCCGAGCGCGACAAACACCTGCGCATGATGGACGCCGGGCACCTGTTCAAGCCCAGCACCACGCGCATCGCGATCCGCCAGAACGAGTATCTGCGCGGCTATACTTATGACTTCATCGAGCTGTTCGCACCGCACCTGACCCGGGAGGTGGTGGCGAAGGCGATGCACGACACAATCAGCCAGAACCGTCTCTGAGCTTACGAGAGAGTCGTTGCGCAACTGTAGCAACTGCGGGAGAATGCGGCTAGTTCACTTTTCAAGGAGGCGTCATGCAATTCACAGCGGTTCTTACGCACGCAGAGGAAGGCGGCTTCATTGCATTGAACCCGGAAACGGGCACGACAACCCAAGGTGAAACGATCAACGAAGCCTTGAGCAACCTGCAAGAAGCAACCGCGCTCTATCTGGAGGAATTTCCTCTTGTCACATCGGATCACCCGTGGGTGACCACTTTCGAACTCCCCGTTCATGCCTAAACTCCCGCACATCTCCGGCGTGCAGGCGGTCAAGGCGCTTGAGAGATTGGGGTTTGTGGTAGCGCGCCAAAGCGGTAGCCACATCATCTTGCGGAAAGGCTCCAACGGTTGCGTTGTTCCCAACCATAAGGAAATAAAGGTCGGCACACTGGCCGGTGTTTTGCGGCAGGCGGGTGTCTCAGCAGAGGAGTTTTTGCGTGTGTTGTAGTCGGCGTAGTGTGCAATAAACGTAGCGCATTACACCATTGATCGTGTAAAAATCCGGCGCAATGCCCGTTGGTTATTGCACGCGGACTGAACTGGTCAAATGAGCAGTGAAATGTCAAATCCGCGTGGACACAAAAACGTGCCCATCCTATATGGCTGAAATGACCTCAGCCAATTCTTTGGGAGTAACAAATTTAACCCCAAACTCACACGCAAGCCACTTTCTATGATCGCTATCGAAAATTGATGCGCCTTTAGTGCTTTTGCCTTCGTCTGACGTGCAAAAATAGTTATTGCCATAACCGATATGACGAATAATAGATTCTCCATCAGCCCATTCTGCAATAGCTTCAATCACTTGCTTAGACTCGCATTCATCTCTGCACAAACCTAAACCTTGGTACCAAATTTCACCATCTCTATGGTCACGCTTTAACCACTTTAGTCCCAATTCTCTGGCTCGACATTTACTAACATTTTTCCCAGTCGCTTGGTTTCTATTTCCAATAGCAATTTCAACCTTTCCCATCTTTTCTCTGAATTTAATCAATTCGTCAATAGCAGTAAATTCATAAATGTCCATATTGGATGGAACTGAAAAATTATCTCCCAAATAGACTTGGCCTCTCAGTCCCCTGAGTCCAAGTTCTAAGAGTGAAGTAATTGTACGTATGTGGTTCTCATGAATATCCGGCTTACACATTGAAGCCCCAATAGTTATATTGATCGTATTAGGGAACTTACTTAAACTTGAAAAAGAAGAAATTTTTCTGCCACCAAAAATCTTTGTGCGATGTTTTCTCATTACCCCTTCAAGGGTAACAAATGTGTCGCTAAAATAACCTCTGATGGCCTCGCTCTTAATTGCCGCCAAAATTTTTTCATAGTGAATTTTATCTCTGCCCTCTTTCAAATCAATAACCCGCTTAAATACATTTGTATCGAAAGTAACTTTTATTACCATGGTACGTATCCTTAATATACGTGGTAACCAATTAATATGGAAAATGGAGATTCAAACGTCAAATTTCGTTTTAAGTTCCTTAAAAATGCCTAACCTGACATCAGGTTTTCGTCTTCCGCTTCGATGTTTTCTTTTCCATCGGCAATAAACTGGTGAGTTGCTGGTAGCGCTCGAACAAGAACTCAACACGTTGCGCATCGCTGGCGAAGGCGGCTTTACGGTAGCAGGCATCCACGGCGCGGTCGAGGGCTTGGTGGGCTTTGACCAGCGCGGGCGGCATGGTGAGCGGGTCGTAGAGGTCGGCGAGGGATGCTGAGTTCGCTGCGCTCACACGCTCCCCCTCTCCCCTGCCCCCTCGCCCGCAAGCGGGAGAGGGGAGCATGAATTGCGCGCGGGCATCCAGCACGGTTTGGGCGGCGGCTTCGATGGCTGCGCGCTGTTTGTCGGTTGGTTCGTCCGGCCAGGGGAAGTTGTTGTACACAATGCCTGCCGAATAGCGATAACGGCTTTCCAATCGTCCGCACGTGTAGCGCATCCACGCCATGTGCATCGTGGAGGTCAGGACGCCGAAGTGATAGAGCGTAGCGCTGGGAACGATCAGGCAAAGGTTGCTGGCAATCACTTCTGGTGGCATGAAACCAATCGGAATGAAATTGCGCCGTTCGGATGAAACACTTGGAAGCAGCAGGTAATGTGAATCCGGGTGCGAAACGAAAGCAAACTGCGTAGGTGTAGCCGCTAGGTCATTGGTGGCTTGGCGTTTGCTCTCAAGGCGAAATGCTTTGACCGCTTGTACTCGCTGCATGACGAGTGGCAGATGCCTCAGTTCATCCGGTTTGGCATCTCTGAGCCACAAACAGTAGCGCGGAATGTTGTTGATAAATTCATCCGCTCCAAGAAAGGGGCGAATGAATTTCATGGCATCGGGTTCCTGCCTTAAAAGCTCGGTTCGCTCATCTTCGCTCAATATAAAATTTCCGTCATCAATGGGCTGATTTCCAAATCGAATTTCAGGAACAGCGCAAATCGGGTTGCTACGTTTTTCCAGCACCACATCCGGCGCGTCCACCAGATAGGGGTTGATGTTGCGTACCGTGATGGCATGCGCTTCGCCACGTATGTCCTCGTATTCGTAAATGGTTTTCTTCTCCGGTTCACCCTCACCCCCGGCCCCTCTCCCGGAGGGCGAGGGGTGATAAAAACCGATGATGACGCAATGCACCGCTGCCATACCTTTTGCTTCGTTGCTCCACTGGAAGGTGCGATGGGCGAAATGGATATGTATTCCTTGTGCGAGCAGATAACCCCACAGCACGCCGGCCTGCTCGCCCTGGGTGATGCTGTTGGTGGAGACGAAGGCGCAACGAATGCCGTCATTGCGAGGCGGAGCCGAAGCAATCCAGCCTTTGGATTCTGGATCGCCGCGCCCCTGCGGGGCTCGCGAAGACGCGATAATGTACTGCGCCGCCTTCACATACCACGCGGCGACGAAATCGAGCAGGCCTCCGCTCTTGATGTCCGCGAACACTCGCTGCACGTCTTCGCGTTGCGCATCGTCCATGAACTTCGCACCGACGAACGGCGGATTGCCGAACACATAACTCGCGCGCTCCGCCGGGAGAACATCATTCCAGTTCAGCGTGAGCGCGTTGCCGTTGACGATGTGCGGCGAGGTCTTGAGCGGGATGCGCGCGAAGTACATGCCGAATTCTTCCGACACGCGCACGTTCATCTGGTGATCCATCAGCCACAGCGCGACCTGCGCGATCTGCGCCGGGAATTCTTCGATCTCGATGCCGTAGAACTGATCCACGTCCACGCTGATCTCCTGGTGGATGTCGAGGAAACGCGAGCCGGGGCCTTCGTGCACAGTGCGCAGCACGTCGAGTTCCAGCTTGCGCAGTTCGCGGTAGGCGATCACCAGAAAGTTACCGCAGCCGCAGGCCGGGTCGAAGAAAGTCAGCGTGCGCAGTTTTTTGTGGAACTCGAACAGTTTGTTCTTGTTGCTTTTCACGCGGTTGAATTCTTCCCATAAGCTGTCGAGGAACAGCGGCTGGATGAGTTTTAGAATATTTTCTTCGCTGGTGTAGTGCGCGCCGATGTTGCGCCGCGCCTTGGCGTCCATGATGCTCTGGAACAGCGCGCCGAAGATCGCTGGCGAGATCGCGCTCCAGTCGAGCGCGCAGCAGTCGAGCAGCGCTTCGCGCATCGCGAGGTTGAACGAGGCGATGGGCAGCATTTCCTCGAACAACTTGCCGTTGACGTAGGGAAGCGCGGCAAGCTGCTCGTCGAGATTTTTTGAGCGCTTGTCTTCCGGCGTATTGAGCACCTGGAATAATTGCGCGAGTTGCGCGCCAAGGTCGGTTCCATCGGGCGCGGTGCGCTCTTCTATCCAGGCACGGAACGCGCCGGCGGGCTGGAAGATGCCGGTGTCTTCGGCGAACAGGCAGAACAGCAGGCGCACCAGCAGCACTTCGAGCGGATGGCCTGCGTAGCCCGCCGCCTTGAGCGCGTCGTGCAGCTTGCCCATGCGCTCGGCGGCCTTGATGTTGACCGGGTTTTGCGGCGCAATGGTTTGTGTGCGGTAGCCGGCAACGAAGGCGAAATGCTTGATGCGCTTGTGCAGGTCGGCGAGCTTGAATTCCTGGAAAGCTCCCCCACCCTGCCCTCCCCCGGTGGGAGAGGGTTCTGCTTCAAGATCGTACAAACGGAAGCGCGCGAAGTCGGACACCAGCACATATTTCGGCAGGTCGCGTTCCTTGATGCCGGGGAAGTAATCGAGCGCCTGGGTGTAGGCCTTGTCCAGGTCTTTGCCGCGCGACTTGTGCTCGACCAGCAGCATACCTTTCCAGAACAAATCAATGTAGCCCTGCCTGTCGCCGAGCTTCTTGACCGGCTCTTCAAAGCTGGCGACGCGTTTGCGGTCTATGCCGAAGACGTTGAAAAACTCCACCCAGAATGGCTTGGCCTCGGCATCTTCCGAGGTCTCATTTTCCCAGCGCTTGGAGAACTCGTGGGCGCGGTTGCGGATTTCGTTCCAGCTTAATGGCATACATTCACCTTTCTATAACATAGCGAAATAAATCTACTGCGCGATTCGAGGGCGGAGTCGGGCAGTGCTCGCAATCCTCATATACTGCTGTGTATGCTCCGGTTGCTGCGCGCTGGCCTCCCCCACCCTCAAACCGCTCGCTACGATTTCTGTCGCTATGTTTAGCTCACTGCCCGCTTGGAAAAATCCCTGGGCCGGAATCCCAGCGCGGCCAGTACGGCAAAGTAAACCGCCACTCCGCCCGCCACCAGCGCCGACAAGCGCAGCACGCGCGACCATCCTGAGCCGGTCAGCCAGCTCTGCTCCGTGCCCATGCCGAACCACAGCGTGAGGGCCAGGGCCAGTATCGCGATGGCGATCTTGGCGAAGAACTTCGCCCAGCCGGGTTCGGGCAGGTAGATGCCGCGTTTGCGCAGGTAGTAAAACAGGATCGCGGAGTTCAGGCATGCGCCCAGACCGATCGACAGGGCCAGCCCGGCATGCTGTATCCAGCCAATGAACAGCGCGTTCATCGCCTGGGTCGCCAGCAGCGTGACGACACCGATCTTCACCGGGGTCCTGATATCCTGTTTTGCATAGAAACCCGGCGCAAGTATCTTCACCAGTATCATCCCGATCAGGCCGACGCTGTAGCCGATCAACGCGTAACTGGTCATCAGCACGTCGTGCGCGACGAATGCGCCGCGCTGAAAGAACGTGGACAGCAATGGCACGGCGATCATGCCCAGCGCCAGCGCGGCGGGCAGCGTCAGCATCACTGTCAGGCGCAGGCCCCAGTCCAGCAGTTTCGAATATTCCGCAGTGTTGTTGTCGGCATGACATTTGGATAGCGACGGAAGCAGGATGGAACCCAGGGCCACGCCCAGGATGCCGGAGGGAAATTCCATCAGCCGGTCCGCGTAATACAGCCAGGACACGCTGCCCGCAGCGAGGAACGAGGCGAAGATGGTATTGATGAGCATGCTGATCTGGCCGATCGAAACGCCGAACACCGCCGGCCCCATCTGCCTGATGACGCGCCGCATCCCGGGGTCGCTCCAACTGAAACGGATGCTCGGCAGCATGCCGATCTTCTTCAGGAACGGGATCTGGAACGCCAGTTGCACGATGCCCGCGGCGAACACCGCCCAGGCCAGCGCCAGGATGGGCGGATTAAAATACGGTGCCAGCCACAGCGCGGCGATTATGAAGCACAGGTTGAGCAGCACAGGCGCGAACGCCGGCACCCAGAATTTGTTGTAGGTGTTGAGTATGCCCGCCGCCACCGCGACCAGCGAGATAAAGAAGATATACGGCGAGGTTATGCGCAGCAATTGCACGGTGAGGTCAAACTTCGCGGCATCCTTGACGAAGCCGGGCGCGCTGATATACACCAGGACAGGCGCGGCGACGATACCGATCAGCGTGACCACGAACAGGATGATCGCCAGCATCGTCGTGACGTGGTCGACCAGCAATTGGGTCTCTTCATGGCCGCGGCGGTTCCTGTATTCCCCGAAGATCGGCACAAACGCCTGTGAGAACGCGCCCTCCGCGAACAACCGGCGCAGCAGGTTGGGCAGCTTGAACGCGACGAAAAATGCATCGGTCGCCATGCCCGCGCCGAACACCCGGGCGATCAGCACGTCGCGGACAAAGGCGAGGATGCGTGAAACAAGGGTCAAACCGCTGATCGTGGCCAGTGATTTAAGCAAGTTCATAGGGTATCCGGGCATGAAATTCAAACGTTGCGTATCATATCACCGGCACCGGTTCAGCCCGACTCGGAAGTAAGCCGTAAGGGAGCCCCTAGAAATTCAGAGTTCACCCAAATGCCCCACAAGGGGACGCCGATCCGCTACGGGCAAAAAGCGCCCGTGCGGAATCGTCAGCAAGGCGCGGAAAAAATTTTAGTTCCGGCCAACCTAAAGGTTACCCTACACTGAAACTTTGTTTTGCCGCGCCGCATATGATTGATATGTTAGCAAGAAATTTTTACCGCAACACAGCAGTTGGGGTGAAATGTGGACTTCCGGAGGCTCCCGTAAAAAGATTTGCAAAATCAGGCATAAGTCACTAGAATGCGCGCCTTTCCGTTGTACCGAATTCTCAAGGAGTAGTCATGGCAAATAGCGCACAAGCCCGCAAGCGTGCACGTCAGGCAGTAAAACAGAACGCCCACAACAGCAGCCTGCGTTCGGAATTGCGCACAGCGGTCAAGAAAGTCATCAAGGCGATCGAAGCCGGTGACAAGTCAGCCGCCCAGGCTGTATATAAACAGTCCGTAAGCGCCGTGGATAGCATCGCGGACAAGAAGATCATTCACAAGAACAAGGCAGCACGCCACAAGAGCCGTCTGTCTGCGGCCATCAAGGCAATGGCTTAAGCGCCGCGCAAGCCGCGCCGTTTTGATTCAACGCACGAGCCGACAGCAATGTCGGCTTGTTTGCTTTGTAGAACTATTTTGGAGTGCGGCGACGTGTCGCCGCTTTTACAAAGCGCAGACAAGTCTGATGAAACTACTAGCCAATCCAAAGACAATTGCCAAGTGGCTGGTTATGCGCACTCCATATGGTTAGAAGGATTTTCTGTTCCGGAATGGCATTGTTTCCCTTGCCTTACCGGTGCTGTTTGGCTCAATATACGCACCTTGCTTTTTGCTCACGGCGGCTGGTCCGCCGTGTGTATTTTAGAGGTTGAC
>JAJZEQ010000148.1 GCA_021851345.1 Pseudomonadota bacterium | reverse complement strand
GCGTGAGAACGTGCATTAAAAGGCTTTAGTGAGGTAGTGCTGTGACGGCTTCAGATATATTTGCAAACGATGATGTCGCAATGAGCGGGCTTACAAATAGATAGGCTGGCAGTGGCATAGAATTCAATAGTGGTTGATTTGAACAATATTGGCAGAATCAACCACATCTTTTAATCACGGTGTTGCCGTGGTGCGTACCACGTCGGCGCATTGCCGCGTTTTAACGTGGTACTGCGAAAAAGTTTTTGTTTAATTTCACAGCACGTCGTTTGCGAAAGACGTTAAAAAGCCCTGCGTGATAAGCCCGCAGGGCGCGTTAGCATGTAAGGGGAAAATTGTACTGTTATGCATATGCTGACTAATAAATTCGGGGGTTTCAATGAATCAATTGCTTATCGAAAATATGCATTCCTCACTATTTTTAATAGTACAGACCGGTGGGAAAAAACTGACTCGACATCTTCAGCCATGCCCAGACTTCGGAATCACGAAATTTTGATTGATACCAAGCTGTTCTTTCAACCCGGCCCAACCCTTCGGCGTGACCTGGACCGCACGCGATGATTTCGAGCGCTGCATCCAGCCGTTCGAGCACAGCAGGGCCATGAATTGAACGCCGAGCGGCCCGGCCAGATGATGCCGGCGTTCCGTCCAATCGAGGCACTGCCGGGCAAGACCGCATCGGGTCGGCTTTAACGCAGCCACATCGAGCCCCATAACGCCAAACCATTCCCTGCCAGATTGGGTCACCACGAACACTTTCTCTGCTGCCGGCACAATATATTGCCGTTCCTGCAGGGCCTGTGTCACGGCAACGCCAAGCTGCCCGGCAAGATGGTCGTAGCAACAACGGGCAAAACGCAAGTTTTGACCCTCGTGGCTGAGCGGTTTTCGCCTGACCGCTTCCGACGGCCTGAGCGCTGCAAGGTGTTCAAGCGCTTGGGCAACATCGGAGCCCGCCAAACGGTAGTAGCGATGCCGCCCCTCGGTCTCAACCGTCAGTAATCTGCCTGCGAGGAGTTTGGCGAGATGGGAACTCGCGGTCTGCGCGGTTACATTTGCCGCATAGGCGAGTTCGCCAGCCGGCAAGGCGCGCCCATCGACCAGGGCAATCAGCATCGCCGCTCTTGCCGGATCGGCAATCAGGAATGCGGTGGATGAAACGTGGTTGGGTAGAGTGTTCATCTTCGATTTCTCAACAAGTCAGTTTTCGATTCACCCATCGGGTGACTCCTCATCACATTACCAAAACCATAACCTGCCTGACATTCGACAGGTTTGTCTATATTCAACTGAGTTTTTTAGGTTCAACTGAGTTTTTTAGGATAAATGTCAATAGACTCTAGTCCGTCAGCAGGGCAATTTTTGCACACCGTGATTTTTCTCATCGCGGACAAGTTGCGATTCCTGAATTACGGCAATCGAGTAGGAGGCGGGGGCGCCCCCGCCGTCCTCTCACAGCACCGGACGTACGGATCACGTATCCGGCGCTTCCTGTCTGCGTCAAACCTCGTCAGTTTTCAGCATTTGAGCTTGTTTCGTGCATCGTGTCGCCTGTCGATCAATAGGCACCCACAGCCACCTTCGGAACTTCTGGTTCTTCCAGTATAGTCACAGGCCCTCTGTTACCAGAGGCTTGTACCCTGCCCACTCAGAGATCACGCGTGACTTTCCACTCGTGACAGGTTCGGCCCTTCGCCACTCCGGTTTCGAGCAGCTACTATGGCGTCTTCTGATTCCCACCACCCCATCCCAACACCTCTCGATGTCAGTAGCACGAGGCAGAATGATGGGCCTCCCAAGGTAATTCGCGCGACCTTCATGCTTATGCCTGTCGGATTTACGTCGTAGCGTTCTGTGCAAGTATTGGGCTTTGACGATATTGGCCGCCTTACCCCGCTACGCCGCCTAATCCGCTTCCTGTTCGTCAGGCCAGCAATTTGCCTGCGGCTTCCTTCAGATTCCACCTTGCGATGGACACCCTTGCCGTTCAGCTAACACTTCCCCTTGCCGGGTATGTAGAGGACTTTCACCTCCAAGTCACTCAACTGACCACCACAGTCAGTTAAGTTGCGCTTTCGCGCAACGCGCCATGCTTGGCGCACCAGAAAAAACGGCAGGCGGGAAATTCCGCCTGCCGCTCCTTTTCGCCTCAACAGATCAAAAGGGGAGATCAGTGAGGTGAACTTGCTAGCGAGCGCCTTTCATCCCGCCCATAGCAGCACCAGCACCGCCTGTCATCCCGGCTGGAGCACCGCCTGTCATCCCGGCTGGAGCACCGCCTGTCATTCCGGCTGGAGCACCGCCTGTCATTCCGGCTGGAGCACCGCCATCGCGCGCGCCGATTTTGATTTCATGTGTGCTGCTGGCATAAGCCTGGTCAGCAGGCATGCCTTTTTCGACACGGGACTGGAAATTGTCGAGCACTTTTTGGGTAGCCGAGGCGGAATAGCCTGCACCAATAGCCAAGCCTGCAGCCTTGGCCACATATTTGGCGGGAATACCTTTCCCGACTTGGCCGCGGATCTCGTTGCCGATCTGGTGCAGGTCGCTGGCGCTGTAATTATGTTCGACACAACTACGGACAACCTCATAAGCTTGGTCTACAGGCACACCAGCCTTCACCAGTTCGCTCAACACTGATTGAGCAGTTTGCTTGGCATCAACAGCCTGGGCTGGGATACGATCCAATTGGGCGTGCGCTTCTTGCTCGGTGACTGCTACAGCGTGTCCGCTCAAAAACGCGGACAATAGTGCGATTACAATTGCGGAAGGGATTTTTTTAGTCATGATAGATGCTCCTTAAGTCAGTCTGAAAGTTGTCTCAATCGGTTGATCTCGACTCCACCCGGTTTAGCGGTGAACAGCAAACACATTTCTGTGTCCTGTCGCTGGTTTAAGACGAGATATTGTGCCCGTTGGTTACGGTATCACTGCAAGGTATCACTGCAAGTAAAATTTACAGAGTCACATCGAGAAACGTTGGCCAGTACCATGCTTTGGATAAACGCTACCTCCTCGGAACGAGAGCTGCGTCACTATTGCCGAGGGAATCCTGCAATCATTTTACAGGGTCGCCATCTTGAAAAGTTACAGCAGACGGAAGCCTGAAAACCCCCGGTTTTCGCCACGTTGCAGCAAAAACCGGGGTTGTGTGGAACTTAGTACTTAGTGGTTAATTTTGGAGCGCCGCCTGTTGTGCTGCTCGACATCGGGCCGGAACCACTGCCGACGAAACCAGCGCCAAAGCCTGTAAAACCAAAACCTGCGCCGCCACTCATTGGTAAGCCCATGCCTCCAGCCGGACTGCTGGCACTGCCTGCAACGCCGCCTTTGCCCATACCCGTTCCACTGCCAAAGCCACTGGGGCGGGTGACATTCCCACCAGAACCTGAGCCAGAGCCGTTACCTGAGGTAGAAGCCCCAGCTTGGTTGGGCACAGGAGGCGTATCCGCAGCTGTTGCGGCAGCGGAGAAAAATGCGGCGCATGCCACTATTGATATTGCCAGTTTGATGTTCATTTTAATCTCCTTGTGTTGGGGTTGTGCTTCGACTGTGGGAAAGCGATATTCTCCATACTGTGCCTCTTAGACGAGATATATGGCTTTCGAGTTACTGTAACCAGGTTAATAGCTAAAATTTATGGCGGCCGACAAAATCTGGCTGGTGTAATCGGTACCTGCAATGTTTGAGCTATTGCTGCTCCTGGAATAGCTGACATTCAAAAACCAGTTTTTAGCCAAGCGCTGCGTTACGTCAGTATACACTGTTCGTGAAACGGCCTTGAACGGCGTTACAGTCTGGAAGTCTTGTGTGGCGCTGCTGTAGAAGAGGGTCATGAAAGTGTCCTCAACTGGCAGGTATCCCATCCCCAAGCCATAGGTTGGTCCTTTATAGCTGTAGCTGCTGAGATTAGCTTTAGCGTCAGCGTAGTCGGCAGTCCCCTTGAGCCATAAACTCTGGCTCAATTGGTCCTTGATTTCAACGGTGCCCCCCAAGCCTTTGGCATTGCGTGCATCCTGCTGGGTAGTGAGGCTGAAATTGCGACCTGTAAACTGACCCGACCATGAGGTGGAGAACTGCTGGTAGATTCCCATGCTCGCCGCCAGCATGGAATTGTCGAGAGTATTGTATTTTGCGTACTTGGTGGAGACTCCGCCCACTTGTCCGATGAAATAGCGGGTATTATCAGCGTCGATGGGTGTGAAGTACACGGCGGAAACGTTCAGCCCCGTGGCTCTGTCGCTAAGCTGGTTCGCCGGGGTCGGTAGATCGGGGGAGCCGTTGACGTTTTTTTGGTAGGATGTATTGATCCCCGCATTCAGGTCGATATCGGCTTGCGCCGAACTGGATATGGCTATGAAAATACCGGCTAAAACTGCTGTGCAGATGTCAGTGGGCGGGGCATTAAATCGCATGATAAATATCCTTTAATTATTGAATGAAGACGCAGAAAGCAAAGTTGGAAAATGCCGTTCCACCGCGCCTAGGACGAAATATCGCGCATATTGGTTACACTACGAACCAAAAAATCCAGCTGAATTGCTCAGGGCGCTCCCGGGAACGTGCGCTTCGGATGAACAGCCCGGACACCTATGCCGGTGAAGTCACCTTGATGTCGGTCGTTGGGCTTAATGTGGATAGCTTCCACCCGGCATGCCGCCAGGCCTGTTACCCGGCCCACTGCCCGGCCAAGACCCGCCCGGTGTGTTGAGAGGTTGGACGGGAGTGTTGAATGGTTGCCGAGTTGGAGGGGTGCCCCATGCGGGGCCGAACTGGCGGCGCATGCCCGCGACAATATCTTCCGGCGCCACACCCTGGCGCAACTGGTCAAAGGCATCACGCTGCAAGGTTTGAATCTGTGCCGGCGTGTAGCCGGCTCTCAGGCTGGCACTGGGCAACTCCAGTGCTTGCGCCAGCGTGGCGTTGTGCAAGAGGAACAGTTCGGCAAGATTGCCGGCAGCAATCAGGTTCCCGGCGCTGGGTGCCATCCGCCCGCCTGCACTGGCGGATTCCGCCAGTCTGGTGAGCGCCTCTTTCGCGCCATAGTGTTGGCGCAGGCCAGCGCCCAGATTGATCAGCGTGTCGCGCTCCCCGTCCTTTTTGTACTTGAGGCCGCGCTCTTCCATTGCCTGCACACTTGAACGGGCATCCCTCAGTGCCGCCTGCCATTCGGACGCCACTGCCAGGATGTTTGCGCTCGGTACTTTCTTAGCCATTCCTTCCAGTATTTTGTCGCGCACCAGCGCGACGGGCAGGTCGTCCTTGCGCATGGTGGCGAGCTGCCGGATGAATGCCGCAGCGTTGGCGGCGGAATATTTATTCGTGACGGCCAGCCGCATCACCGACTGCAAGTCTTGTTCCGTTACGCCCGACTTCAGGGCGTCTGCCAGATCGGCGACCATGGACTGGCGCTGATCCGGCGCGGTTGCAAGCTGGGCTGCGGCTTGCGCCAGCGATGCGGGAAGCTCGGCGCGCGCCGACGCTGCCAGCATCAGGCCGAGCAACAAGAGAAGAATGCGGGAGTAGGTCATGGTGGCGTGTCCTAGATGATGGTTACAACTGCGTTCTGTCTGCCGAAATCGTCCTTCACATGCTGCTCGGCGCGCGGATCGGTCACCCAGCGCTCACCGTTGACTAGGAACGCGTACTGGTAGCGTCCCGCAGGCAGAGGAACGACCACGCTCCACATGCCGTTGCCGGAGGGCACCAGCCTGACTTTAGTCGTACTGCCCCAGCCGTTGAAATCGCCGATCAGCGCCACGCTGCGGGCTTGGGGGGCATACAGGCTGAACTGCAGCGAGTTGCCATTTGGGCCGGGTGCATGCGAAGCTAGAGTCGGGGGAGAAAATGCTTGCGGCGAACCGCCGACCGGGGGCGTCAGGGATAGGAAAGCAAGCGCGACGAATAGCACGGAGGCCACCACCGCTGCTCCCGCAAACTCCCACCCGAGTATCGGTCGAAGCTCCAGCCATAAACGCAAGCGCGCGAAGGCACTTTGCCTTTTTGCGGGCTTGATCATCGCCATCACGTTGCTCGCCAGAGCAACGGGAGCGGGAAAGCGCGGCAAGCGTTCCAACGCTTCCAGCGCGGTGCGGGTTGCAAGCAAGTCCGACCGCTCAGTCTCGCCCAGTTGAGCAAGAAAAGCGGCTTCTTCGGATTGGCTCGTTTCCCGATCCAGATAACGCTGCCAAACTGCGTCGAATTGTGGTGTGTCCAATGATGATGTTTTCATGATAATTCTCCATGTAGCTTCTTGAACATCTGGCGGGCTCGGAACGTTCTTACCTTCACGTTATCTACCGTTTCGTCAAGCAACGAGGCGATCTCATCGTTGCTATACTCCTCCAGGTGTTTCAAGATCAGAACCTCCCGGTAATGCCAAGGCATGCGGTTGAGGATCATTTGTATCCGATCATGTAACTGCCTTTGCTCCGCTTGATAGTCTGGCCGCGTCGTCTCGTTTGCAGGCAGAGTATCGTCATGATCCGCCAAATCCTCGCACAGCGTGTTAACGTTTTTGCTGCGCAACATGTCTCGCGCCTTGTTGAGCGCGATCCCGCATAGCCAAGTGGAATACGCGCTTTCCCCTTTAAACATACCGAGCTTCCGGTAGGCGGTGAGGAACGTTTCCTGGCTGATGTCCTGGCTGGCCTCGCGATTGCCAAGAAACCGGTATAGCACGTTAAACACTTTGCGCTGATGACGCAGTACAAGAATTTCGTACGCCTCTGACCGTCCCGTCAAACAAACATCAATTAGCGCTTTGTCCGGCAAACCATTCCATTCTTCCACACGCGACCCCTTGACAGTTCCCTTTACAGCTTAAGACGAGAGATGTGTCCGGGAAGTTACGCCTGCCAAAGTCCGATGGGCTTACGGCAGGACGAGGACGTTGTTCTGACCGGCAAATCCATCCTGAACAACCGGCTGTATGGGGTCAATCCTCTTTGCGCTGTCCACCCAATAAACATACTCGATACGGCGCTGGGTGGCCGGCAGCGTTAGCTTGACCAGCCACATGCCTTTTTTATCCGGGCCTGCCAGCGGCGTAAGCCCGGTTTGCCACTGATTAAAGTCGCCGACGACCTCGACGGATTTCGCTTCAGGCGCATACAGGCTGAGCGTGACCTCACGCGTGCCCGCTTCGTCGGCATAAGTACAGGGGGCGACCAAGGCCAGCACCAAGACCAGAAGCGATCTTCGCATGACAGAAAATAGAGTGTCACCCATAAACTTCCTTAAGATCGGTCAGTCCGTCTTTATTGGTCCACGCTTTACCACGGAACCGGCCCTTGTAAAATGCCGCTACGAGGCGATAGTCCTTGAAAAACTCTTCGTGCCGTTGTCTGCTCACCGAGCCCTCCAACAGTTACTCAATAGACCCACCAGTCTGCGCTATCGAGATGTATACAGGTTCACGATAAGCGCGTGATTCATTGGCCGGCCCCACAAATTTGTCTGTCAGCATATGAATAATAATACAGGCAGGCGAAGTTTACTTATGGAAGTGCCGAATAAGTCCCAACTATGGTTCGATACATTTTCCGTTCGTCCTGAGTGCCGCGCGTAGCGCGGTGTATCGAAGGTGCGAACGGAAAACACTCACCACGAACGGACTTATTCGGCACTTCCTTATTTTAACGGACTGCATCGGCCGCTCCAATTTTCCAGGGGGATGTCAAAAACCAGCTTTTCAGCGAATCATAAGCCAGTGGCTTGCTGATGAAATAGCCTTGAACCTTGTCGCAATTGAGGGCGGCAAGCGCGTCCAACACCTCCTGCGTTTCCACGCCCTCCGCGACGACGGTAAGACCAAAGTTGTGGCCGAGTTCGATCACTGTGCGCACGATCATGGCGTCTTTTTTATCTGCCAGCATGTTGGTAACGAACGATTTGTCGATCTTGATCTCATTGACGGGGAGGTGCTTGAGGCTGGAGAGCGAAGTGTAGCCGGTACCGAAGTCGTCAATCGAGAGGCCTATACCCATCCGATTCAGCGCCATCAGGTTTTCCTTTGCGCGTTTGGGGTCGAGCACGATAGCGCTCTCGGTGACTTCCAGCATCAACTGGGCGGGATTGGCACCGGCTGCATCGAGCACATTCGCTATCATGTCCAGCAGATGCGGGTCATGCAGCGAGCGTGCCGAAAGGTTCACAGTTACCAGCAGTTGCAAGCCATCGCGAAGCAGACTCGTATTGTATTTCAGCGCGTCGATCAGCACCCAGCGGGTCAGCGGACCGATCAGCCCGGTGTGCTCTGCAGGCAAGATAAATTTGTCAGGCGGAATCAGGCCAAGGCGCGGATGTTGCCAGCGCACCAGCGCCTCGGTGCTGGCGATGCGCCCGGTTTTGAGCTCCAGCTTGGGCTGAAAATGCAGCAGGAGCTGGTTTTGCTCGATCGCATTGCGCAGCTCCGCCATGAGCCCGAGCCGCTCGGGGCTATGAGGATTGGATTCGGGTGTATAGATGGCGTAGTCACTCACCATCTGCTTGGCGCGATACATGGCGATATCCGCGTGCTGCAGCATCGTATCCGCATTGCCGGCGTGCCCGGGCATGACCGCCACGCCGATGCTGGTCTCGACGGAAATAGGAATCCCGTCGATCATGAACGGTGCTTCCAGGCAGTCATGAAGCTTCTTGATGACATGTCCCACATCGCCGGTTGTCGCCAGCCGCGGCAGCAGTATGCCGAACTCGTCACCGCCCAGCCTTGCAATCACGTCAGACGCGAATACCGCGCTGCGCAGGCGCATGCCGACCTGCATCAACAGGGTATCACCTCGGTCATGGCCGAGCGTATCGTTGACCTCCTTGAAATGATCAAGATCCAGAAGCAACAACGCGACTGGAAATTGCTCGCCTTGCCCAACCGTTATTGCTTCCTGGACCAGTTCGCGGAACCGGGTGCGGTTCGGCAAGCCGGTGACCGGATCGGTGTAGGCGAGACGATGGATGGTTTCGTCCGCCTGCCGGCGCTGCTGTCGCATGCGCGCTTCGCGCAGTTCGCGATCGACTGCCGGCACCAGCCGTTTCAGGCTGCCTTTCAGGATGTAGTCGTGCGCACCCGCCTTCATGGCGGTCACCGCGCGATCCTCGCCGATGGTGCCGGAAACGATGATAAAAGGTAAGTCCTGTTGTGTGCCGCGCAACAACTCAAGGGCAGCGAAGGCGTTAAAATTCGGCATGCTGAAATCCGAGAACACGATATCCCAATTGCGCGTGGAAAGTTCCATGCTCATCGTTTCGGCGGTCTCGACCTGTGCGTGCATGGGATCATAGCCGCCGCGCCGCAACTCTCGAAGAAGCAGGGCCGTGTCATCGTCAGAATCTTCGACGATCAAGGCGCGCAGTTGTTTCATTTTGCCTGTTTCCGCTGGGTGGGAGCCGTTTCATTCAGTACCAGCCAATAAAGCCCAAGTTGTCTGATCGCCTCGATGAAATTATTAAAGTCCACCGGCTTGCGGATGTAGCTGTTGGCACCCAGGCGGTAACCGTTGACGATATCCTGTTCCTCCTTTGACGAGGTGAGGATCACGATCGGAAGGATGCTGGTTCGCTGATCCGCGCGGATGCGCCGCAGCACCTCCAGCCCGTCGATCCTGGGCAGCTTCAGATCCAGCAGCACTACCGCCGGAACAGGGTTTGCAGCGGAGTCTGCACCGAAAAAATAGTCAATGGCTTGCTGGCCGTCGCGTGTAACGACCACTTCGTTCAGGATGTTGTTCTTCTTGAACGCCCGCAGCGTGAGCGCCTCGTCGTCCGGATTGTCTTCAACAAGCAGGATGATTTTTTGTTTCAGGGTGTCCATACACAGTCTCCATTTTTGCCCCAGGCAGTAGCATAAATAACTAGCCGGGTAATGTGAAATAGAATGTAGCACCTTGGCCGGGCACACCTGTGCCACGAACCTGCCCGCCGTGACGGTGCACGATGCGCTGCACCGTGGCCAAGCCGACTCCGGTACCGGGAAACTCGCTGACCAGATGCAGCCGCTGGAAGGCGCCAAACAGTTTGCCGGCGTAGGCCATGTCGAAGCCGGCGCCGTTGTCGCGTACGAAAAACTCCATCCTGCCACCGGAATCACGCAGCGCGCCGAACTCAACCCTGGCATTTGCCATTTTGCCGGTAAACTTCCATGCATTGCCAAGCAGATTGACCAGCGCCACGCGCAGCAGTTGTGCGTCACCCTTGGCGGTCAGATCGGGTTCGATGCACCAGTCCACTTTGCGCGTTGGCTCGTTCTTCTGAAGTTCCCCAAGCACGCCGGCTGCGAGCGCGCTGAGGTCGATAATCTCACGCTTCATCTCTGCGCGTGTAACGCGCGACAGCGTGAGCATGTCATCAATGAGCAGTCCCATACGCTGGGTGGCGGTACGCACACGGTTGAGATAATCCTTGCCTTGATCATCCAGTTGATCGGCGTAATCCTCGAGCAACGCCTGGCTGAATCCATCGATGGAACGCAACGGAGCGCGCAGATCGTGCGACACCGAATAGCTGAACGCCTCGAGTTCCTGATTGGCGGCATTGAGTAGCTGGTTGGTTGCCTGCACCTGCTGTGAGCTTTGGAAGATTTCCGCCTCCATCTGTTCTATGCGGATGCGCATCTCGGCGGTGTTGTCCGCCGGACGCGACTTTTGCCGGACAAACCCGGTTACATCCTCCACCCGATGAATGATGTACTCAATCCGGCGGTCCGCTCCGAGCACCGGGGAGTTGATCGGGCTCCAGTAACGCTCTTCGAAAGTTCCATCTGGCCGGCGGATGTCGTATTTCTGGATGGCCATGGTGTCAGCGGCGGAGGTCCGGCGCACCCGGTCGAGGGAGGCGCGCAGGTTGGAGGTACCGGTGGCGGCCGGATCGTCGGGATTGTCGGGGAACACTTCGAAGAGGTCGCGCCCGATGATCTCCTCGCGTTTGGTGATGGTCGCCTTCAGATAGGCATCACTCACGGCCACTATCTTGAGGTCGGGCGCAAGGACAAGGTAGAGGCCGGGGAGCGACTCAAAAAGGGTCTCGAAGATTGCGCGGCTGTGGAGTAATTCGGTCTCCGCTTCAATCCGTTTGCGTTCTGTGACGTCGCGCAGGACGGCGGTGTAAACCATGCGACCGCCCTCGATGATCTTGGAGATGCTCGCCTCGGCCGGAAACACCGAGCCGTCGGCGCGCCGCCCGGCGACTTCGCGTCCGCCTCCCATTACGCGGGTCAATTCCGGTTCCCGGCCAAAGGCCAGGATGTGTTTTCGGTGTATGGCCGCAACGCCCGCAGGAAGCAGCAGGTCGAGCGGCTGGCCGAGCACGTCGGAAGGCGCATACCCGAAAACCTGTTCAGCAGTTCGGTTGTAGGCGATGATACGCTGATTCTCATCCACGCTGATGATCGCGTCCGCCGCCAGGTTGACGATGTTGGTGAAGCGCGCTTCAGCACGCGCAACTTCGGATTGGCGCGCTTGCAAAGCGCCGGCCATATCGTCCAGACTGTGGGCGAGCCGGCCGAACTCGTCCGAGGTGTGCGGCAGATTGGTGCGCGCGCCGAGATCGCCTTGCCCAAGCCGGCGTGTTGCTTCCATCAGTGCGCGCACCGGGCGCAGGATCAGCGTTCGCCCACCCAGCCATGCCAGCGCGATTACGGCGGCGGTGACCAGCACGATCAACAGCGTGGCGCGGAATAGCAATGTGTTTGCGCCGGCATAGACGGTGTTTGTGGGAATACCGGCTCTGACGTAAACCTGCTCCGCTGCAGTGGAATAGAAGGGTTTGAATACATACAACCGTTCCACACCATCGATACCAGTTACCTGCAGGGTTGCTTCCTGCTTGCGCGCGAGGATGGCCTGGGTCAGGGGTGCATCCGGCAGCGACTTGCCGAGCCACTTTTCAGGGTCGGGTTGACGCGCCAGGATGATGCCGTGATTGTTTACGGTGGCGAGCGTCGCACCAGGGGACAGGCTTATCGTTTCAATCAGCTTGTTGGCCAGCATGCCGGGATCAAGCGCGATGAACACGACTGCCTGAGGTTTCCCGAACGCGTCTAACACAGGGTACGCGAGGTTGATGCTGACTTTGCCGGTCACGCGGCCGATCTGATAGGAACCAAGAGCGAACGCACGGGTGCGCATGGCTTCGCGGAAATAATCCTGGTCAGAGAGATTGATCTGGCCCGCGAACGGGAGCGCGCTGCAGCGCAGCGTGCCATCCGGGTTTATCACGCCAAGATTGGCATAGAGCGGGTTATGTTTGAGCACATCCGCAAAAGTTCGGTTACACAGCGTCACCCACTCAGGGCGGCGCACGACTGGAAACTGCGCGAGGTTGAGCAGCTGTTGTCGACTAAATTCGATTAGGTTTTTTTGCTCCGATGCGACCAGTCGCGTTAGTGAAAGAGCGTCTCTCAGAGCGTTGTCCGCAGCTTGTTGACGGGCTTCGACGACGAAATAAACGATGAAACCATAAACTGGCAGGAGGGTGAGGAATATGAGGAGTAACAGCCTGATCCGCAGACTCGTGATCCTGTGTATCCATTTGTTGGATTGCTTGCCCAATTCCTGGTACGTCATACTTCACCCTTTCGTCTATAGAGACGGGGAATTCCTTACTAATATACTAGGGAATTACCAGGGGCACAACCATAACCATAACCATAACCCTCTTCCACCATGATAACGAGTCTGAGCGGCTATCTACTCAAAATCATCCAGAAAACTTGGAAAAAGATGGGCGTCCTTGGTGTATTACGAATGCGACCGTAGCTGAATCGGAAGCAATGCTTCAATGAAGATGAGCAAATATCCCTTGGAGTCGAGCCCGCAAAATCAAGAACGTGAGGCGCGGTTCGTTGCGTGAGCGAGGGGGGACTCTAACCGTTCACGGATGGCACGGGACAAAGGCGGCTGCTCGATATCGAAGCGCTCGTCTGCGCTGGTTAGAGCGTTCGGCCAAGGGTGGATTTTTATGGGAAAACTGTCATTTTGATGCTGTTTTGGAAATGGCGAGAGAGGCTTGGCAGATCATTGCAGTGGAACGGGGAAAGCAGTTAAGCCATTGTCATGAATCATCGTTGGCAGGATTGCGCAGCGCACGAAGCTCGCCCTTGGCCACTTGCCACCCGCTCATATTTCCACCACAATCCGTAGCGGTTTTACCCCACTCAATCACACCGAGGAGCATACGCATGAACCGCAAAGAACTGATCGACGCGCTGGCAACCAGGAGCGGCAGCAGCAAAGCAGACGCTGAACGCAACATCACCGCGCTGCTGGAAATCATCACCGCGACCCTCAAGAAGGGTGACAAGCTGGCACTGGTAGGTTTTGGGACGTTCGAAGTTCGCCAACGGGCCGCCCGCACGGGACGCAATCCGGCCACCGGTGCGGTGTTGAAAATAAAAGCTTCCAGGCAACCTGCATTCAAGGCGGGTGCCGCACTCAAAACGGCAGTTAATGGAGCGAAGAAGTAAAGCCGCGCATAGGCAGATTGGATTCTATGGGTAGACGCATTCGTTGATCTATCACCAGCCCCTGCCCGATTGATTTACCTGCTGTGGCATTTCGCGGTTTCAGTCAGAATCAGCCAACTTCCAGTTGTTTTCCGGGCGAGGAAATAATTACCGCCGCATTGCAGCCTCCGGCGAGTAAAAAATGGCCGATCTCCTGCCTCCGCTCCAGCCCATCGCCATCAAGGAGATGACTCCCAACCCTTGGCGTACGATTTTTTCAGAATTCCGGGACGATTCCTGTCAGCGTAATAGCAATTGCAGCACCCCAACAATAAAAGAATTGATGCCGGCCTGCTCGGTAAAATCGTACTCGCCCGCTTTCTGGAGTTGCCGCTGCGGGCTATCGACCGTCTCGTGACCCAGGCGGAGTCTTCCACCGGGTTTGCCGTCCTGCGCCCCTGGGTGACCGTGGGTCAATTGCAAGGCGCGCAAGTGGCGCATGATGTGGTCGCCCGCCCTCAAACCGGCACCCCTCAAACTCAAACCTCCCCGGTTCTGGGGAAGATACACGAGGTGAACCAGGATCTGATATTTCTCTACCACAGCGACAGCTACGCGCGGGAATACCGGTTCGATGAAGAGGGCGTGAACCTCCTGATGTCCAAGCCAGATTTCCCGGCGGAACTGGCGGGCATATTGCGCAGGTTGCGCCTCATTAACACCCGGAACCGGCTCACCCACGCGCTGATGCAGGCAGTACTGGCATCGCAAGCGGCATACCTGCGTTCCGGGCAGGCCTTGGCGCTCTTGCCCCTGACCCAGGCGGAAATTTCCGCCCGGCTGCGGTCGGAGTCGAATCTTGTGGTGGTGGCGGATCCGGGCCGGATCTCCCGGTTGGTGCGCGTGTTATCCATCGCGCTGCCGAACGGTGAGGTGAAGCCGTTGGGCGGGCTTTTCCCGAAGCCGCGGCAGGTTCATTGTCATTTTGTGGACCATGTGATAAAAAGGGAAAAAGCATGGATGCTCCAAGGGGTATTGCGGGAGCCGCTGACCGACGAGGCCATCGCTGCCATCCTCGAGCTCGAATACGGCATTCGCTTGTTGCGGCGCACCGTGGCCAACATTCGGCACGACCTGGCGATTCCCGATTGCCGGAGCCGCAGCCAGCGCATGAATTATCTGGCGGCGACCGAGGGGTTTTCCGCCCTGCTACCGCTGACCTCTCACGCGCTGCGGACTGCGGTTCCGGCCCAGCCGGGGGTGTACGAAATCCGGGCGGCTTTGGGCTCGCCCGTGAGTGTAGCAAAAGAGGGATGGCTTGAGAAAAGCGCGCCGCCGGGGCCGCACAGCATAGTGTATATCGGCTCGACCGGAGATTTGCGCAAGCGTTTGGGGGATCATCTGCGCGGCAACAGCGATAACGAGTTACTTTATAACCATCTCGCAGACGGTGCCGCGCGGGTGCGATTTCGCCTGATCAGCGAAGGATGGCGCTGGGCGGAGCGGGATCTGTACCGGGTGTTTTGCGAAACCTTTGGCACGCCGCCGCTATGCAATCGCATGAGTCCGTGACGCATGAGCCCGCGAGAAAGAGAGCAGCCGGAGAAGAGGGCACACCTGTGTCTGGCGCAAAACGTGAACAAGAATAATCAAAGATCGGAGCCTGGGAAAAAATATTGCGCAAGCAAGCAAGCAAGCAAGCAAGCCTGACATCCCCTTCGCCATCTGCGGCCCCATAGCGGGAGCCGGACTATGAATCTCTCGGACGAGGCCGTCGCCGCGCTGGCCCGGGCGATCAGGATCGACGCGCAAGAGATCGCCCGGCGCAAGGCATTCCTGGGGTTCGACGAAACCGATGTCAGCTTGCTCACGGAGTTGCACGCGCGCCTGCAAGGTGTGTCGCGGCACTTCGTGAACGACTTTTACACCCACTTCATCAAATTCGAGGAAACCCGCCGCTTCATCCCGGATGCATCCTCCCTTGAGCACCTGAAGCGAACCCAGGCAGCCTACTTCGACAGCCTGACCGCAGGCGACTACGGCCCCGAATACATTCTCAACCGCCTGCGCGCAGGTGTCGTCCATCAACACATCGGACTCGAACCCAAGTGGTACATCGGCGCCTACAGCAGGTACCTCGTTGGCTTGCTGCCCGAGCTGTGGCGCCTGCTTGGCGACGACCCGGACAAGTTTCTCGCCACCCATCACGCGCTGCAGAAGATCGCGTTCCTGGACATGGGGCTGGCCATCGATACCTATATACAGGCCGACCGGCATATTATGCTTGGCCTCAAGCGCTACGCCGAGGACATCATTGCGAGCCTGCCCGCGGGGCTGATCGTGGTGAATGACGCTCTCAAGGTGAGGAGTGTCAACCGCTCCTTCCGCGAGATGTTCGGACTGAAGAACGGAGAAGACGTTTCCGGGAGCGAACTCGAAGACCTGCTGCCGCTGCCCGATCTGCGCCAGCAGGCGCAAGCCGTCCTCGCCAGCGGGATGGCCTTGCGCGGCATCGACGCCGCATTTGGCGAAAAATGGCTGCGCCTCACCATCACTGGAATCCGGCTTGCAGAAGAAGAAGAAGAAGAAGATCTGTTGATCGTCGTGGAGGACATCACCGAGCTTAAAGCTCAGGCGGCTCATATCGAGCAACTTGCCTTTTATGATCCCCTGACCGGCCTGCCCAACCGCAGCCTATTGCGGGACCGTGTACAACAGGTGCTGACCCACAGCACACGCCACAAGAATCATGGCGCCATCCTGTTCATTGATCTGGACAACTTCAAGGCACTTAACGATACCAAGGGTCACAACATCGGTGATCTGCTGCTGGTCGAGGTCGCCAGGCGTCTCCAGGATTGCATGCGCAACAGCGATACGGTCGCCCGAATGGGGGGCGACGAATTCGTCGTCGTTCTTGAGGAACTGGACGAAGACACCCAGCAAGCGGTAGCGCAAGCCCAGGATATTGGAGAGAAGGTTCTTGCCTCCCTTAACCAGCCTTTCAACCTCCAGGGGTTTGAACACTACTGCTCCGCCAGCATCGGCATCAATTTATTCCGTGACAACGAGATCGGCATGGATAACCTGTTCAGGCACGCCGATACCGCGATGTATCAGGCCAAGACCTCCGGCCGCAACACCCTGCGCTTCTTCGATCCGGACATGCAGGCATCGCTCGAAGCTCGTGCCGCACTTGAAGCCGATCTGCGCCACGCACTCTCCCAGCAGCAATTCAAGCTCTTCTTCCAGATACAGGTGAATGCCGCCAACCACCCCATCGGCGCCGAAGCATTGCTGCGTTGGTTGCATCCGGAACGCGGTCTGGTCTCGCCGCTGCAATTCATCCCGCTGGCGGAAGATACCGGGCTGATCCTGCCCATAGGTCTTTGGGTGCTGGAAACCGCCTGTGCCCAGATCAAGGCATGGGAAACAAGCCCGTTGGCATGTGAACTGCAACTCGCCGTCAACGTGAGCGCGCGGCAGTTTTACCAACCGGACTTCGTCGAACAAGTGCGCGAAGTCCTTGAAAAGACCGGTGCCGATCCGGCCCGGCTCAAGCTTGAACTGACCGAGAGTGTGGTGCTGGGCAATATTGATAACGCTGTCGCCAAGATGCGCGACCTCAAGGAAATTGGCGTGCACTTTTCCATGGACGACTTCGGCACGGGCTATTCATCACTGTCTTACCTGACGCAACTGCCGTTTGACCAGCTGAAGATCGACCTGTCTTTCGTGCGCAACATCGGCATCAAACCCACCGATGCGGTGATCGTGCAGACCATCATCAGCATGGGTAACAGCCTGGGAATGAAAGTGATTGCGGAAGGCGTGGAGACAGAGGCACAGCGCGACTTCCTCGAACGCCATGGCTGTCACGCGTACCAGGGTTACTGGTTCAGCAAACCCGTGCCGATTGACGAGTTTGAGGCGTTGATTCGCCATATGCCAAATTGATTAACCAAAGGAGGGATCATGAATAGTTCGGCCACACCCATATCCGTCCTAACCGGCATAAGCGATGCCGAAATTGTAGCTCGCAAGGCGTTTCTTGAATTTACCGGGGCGGATGTTGCGCTACTTGAAGAACTGCATGCCCTGCTGGAGACACAGCTCAATCCTTTCAGTGAGGCATTTTATCGGCATTTGCAACACTTTCCCCAATTGTTACCCTTGCTCGGCAACGCCGAAAAACTGGAACGTCTCAAACGCACCCTGTCGGTTTATTTCAGCCAGCTTACCAAGGGCGAATATGGCACCGAATATGTCGAGAACCGCCTGCGTGTCGGGATGGTTCACCAGCGCGTCGGCCTGACCCCTCAATGGTATATCGGAGCCTATCGCAAATATCTGCATGAACTCATGCCCGCCATTCACCACCTGATGGAGGGTGATGAGGAAAAGTGTATTGCAACCTACTCTGCACTGCTCAAAATCGTTTTCTTCGATATGGAACTGGCGCTCGATACGTATTTTAATGCCGAACACCAGGCTATTAATCGGGAGAAGAGATTTTCCAAGCAAATAATCGATGACATGCCTTCCGGTTTGGTGGTGATGGATACGGCACTGAACGTGCGCATGGTAAACAAGGCATCGATGAACATGTTCGGTTTGGATACAGCGGAAACTTTTGTCGGTCAATCGGTAACCCGGATATTCGGGACAAGTAAAAATTTAACCAGCGTACTTGAAAATGTCCTTGAGAGCGGAGAAATGCGTTCCGGATTGTCTTTCGAGCGGCAAGATGTGCAGGGCCACAAATATTATCTGGCCAACATCTCAAGAGCATTGACGGAAGAAGGGCAGACACTGCTGTTTTTCATGGTGAGTGATATCACGGCATACAAGAAGGCCGAGGAACACGCGCAATATCTGGCGCAATATGATGCGCTGACCGGCTTGCCGAACCGCAGCACGGTCTATGACCGCATCGACTTTGCCTGCACGCTCTCGCGGCGCGGGGAAAATGCTGTGGCAATAATGCTGATCGATCTGGATCGCTTCAAGCTGATCAACGACAATCTTGGCGCAGCGCTGGGCGATGAAGTGCTCAAGCAGGCGGCGGCAAGGCTGAGCAGTTGTCTGCGCGAAAGTGATACGGTGGGGCGGACCGGCGGCAACGAATTTGTGATGATACTGCTGAGCATGAGTGCAGCGG
>JAJZEQ010000135.1 GCA_021851345.1 Pseudomonadota bacterium | reverse complement strand
CTGGGCGGTAGGTGATGCATTCCGCCTCGGTATGACGGTGGATGAAGTGTTCAATGTCAGCAAGATAGACCCGTGGTTTCTGGTGCAGATAGCCGACCTGATACGCCAGGAGGAATCCCTGGCAGGCCGCACGCTGGAAAGCCTGGGGGCAGATGAACTGCGCGCCCTGAAACGCAGCGGTTTTGCCGATGCGCGTCTGGCAAAGTTGCTGGATACCGATTCCGGCGCAATGCGCGCTTACCGCCATGCTTTGGGCGTGCGCCCGGTGTTCAAGCGTGTGGACACCTGCGCGGCCGAGTTCGCCACCAACACCGCCTATATGTATTCCACCTACGAGGAGGAATGCGAAGCGCAGCCGACCAACAACAAAAAGATCATGGTGCTGGGCGGCGGGCCGAACCGCATCGGGCAGGGCATCGAGTTCGATTATTGCTGCGTGCATGCCGCGCTGGCGATGCGCGAGGACGGCTACGAGACCATCATGGTCAACTGCAATCCCGAAACCGTGTCCACCGATTACGACACATCGGATCGCCTGTATTTCGAGCCGCTGACACTGGAAGACGTGCTGGAAGTGGTGGCTGTGGAAAAACCGATCGGCGTGATCGTGCAATACGGCGGCCAGACTCCGCTCAGTCTGGCGCACGGACTGGAAAAGAACGGTGTGCCCATCATCGGCACGTCACCGGACATGATCGACTGCGCCGAAGACCGCGCGCGCTTCCAGCAGATGCTGCATCAGCTGGAATTGAAGCAGCCGCCCAACCGTACCGCATGCAGCGTGGAGGAAGGCATCGCTGGTGCCGCGGAAATCGGCTATCCGCTGGTGATGCGCCCTTCCAATGTGCTGGGCGGGCGGGCGATGGAGATCATCCATGCGCAAGCCGATCTGGAACGCTACATGCGCGATGCACAGGAAATGTCCGTCACCTATCCGGAACGTATGCCTATCCTGCTGGATCGATTTTTGGACGATGCCATCGAGGTGGACGTGGATGCGGTATCCGACGGCAGGGACGTGATCATCGGCGGCATCATGGAACACGTCGAGCAAGCCGGTGTGCATTCCGGTGACTCGGCGTGTTCGTTGCCGCCGTTCAGCCTGTCGCAGGCATTGCAGGACGAACTGCGCCGCCAGACCGTGGCGATGGCCAAAGCGCTCAATGTGGTGGGACTGATGAACGTGCAGTTCGCGATACAGGGTAAAACGGTGTATGTGCTGGAAGTGAACCCGCGCGCTTCGCGCACCGTGCCGTTCGTGTCCAAGGCGACCGGCGTGCCGTTGGCCAAGATCGCGGCGCGCTGCATGGCGGGACAAAGCCTGGCGCAGCAGGGCATCACCAGGGAAGTGATACCCCCGTATTACTCGGTGAAGGAAGCAGTGTTCCCGTTTATCAAGTTTCCCGGCGTGGACACCATCCTCGGGCCGGAAATGAAATCCACCGGCGAAGTGATGGGTGTGGGAGATACTTTTGCCGAAGCCTTCGTCAAGTCGCAACTGGCTGCCAGCGTGAAGCTGCCGAAAGATGGTAAAGTGTTCATCAGCGTGCGCGAAGCGGACAAATCCGGAGTGGTGGAAATCGCCCGTTCCCTGGTGCAGCTCGGGTTTACCTTGCGGGCCACGCGCGGCACGGCAGCGGTGATCAGCGCGGCGGGCGTGGCGGTGGAGGTGGTGAACAAAGTCGCCGAGGGCCGTCCGCATATCGTGGACATGATTAAAAATGGCGAGGTCAGCCTCATCATCAACACTGTGGACAGCAAGCCCTCGGTGATGCGGGATTCCTATTCCATCCGGCACGTTGCCCTGCAAGGACGGATAACGTATTACACTACGCTGGCCGGGGCTCGCGCCGCCTGTGTCGGGATGCAGCACCTGACCGCGCTTGGCGTTTATGACCTGCAGAGTCAGCACCGGCGTCTGGCTAAATAATAAATTGAGAGAATTATCGATATGAGCAAGACTCCATTAACCGTAGTGGGCGCAGAGAAATTGCGCCGTGAACTGCATAACCTCAAGACGGTAGAGCGCCCGAAAGTGATCAATGCCATTGCCGAAGCGCGCGCGCAAGGCGACTTGTCGGAAAATGCCGAATACGATGCCGCGAAAGAACGGCAGTCTTTTGTCGAGGGCCGTATTGTCGAATTGGAAAGCAAGCTGGGTAGCGCGCAGATCATTGATCCCAAAGCTCTCAACGCCGATGGGCGATGTGTATTCGGTTCTACCGTGGTACTGGAAGACGTCAATAACGGCGACGTGGTCACTTATCAGATCGTCGGGGATGACGAGGCCGACATCAGGCACCGCAAGATTTCCATCAGTTCTCCTGTCGCCCGCGCGCTGATCGGGAAAAGCAGCGGAGATATCGCGGAAGTGCAGGCGCCGGGCGGAGTGCGCGAATACGAGGTGGTCGAGGTCCAGTATATTTAGTCGCCAGACACGGGCTGTCAGTAGTAGGTTGGATGCGTGTTTAACTGATAGCTTAACGACTGGCTGCTAACGGCTGGCGCTTAGCGATTCCCCAGCTGCTTCTTGGTCAGCGGTTTCTTCCCCTTGTGACGGGGCATTTTCTTGATTTCGATCAGGTGCGCATCCGGGTTGGGTTGGTAAACAACCAGGATTTTTCCGATGTGCTGGACAGGTGCCGCATTTAATTGGGTGCAGATGGCCGTGAGGATTTCCTCGCGTTGCGGACGCTCTGCCATGACCCGGATTTTGATGAGCTCGTGAATTTTCAGGGTCTGCGCGATTTCTTTTAACACTGCTTCGGTCAAGCCCGCATTGCCTATCATCACCGTCGGGCTCAGGGCGTGGGCGCGGCTTTTCAGGGCGAGGCGTTCGGATAGGGTAATCGATAACATGATGAACTTCCAGATAGAGGGCGTGGATTCTAAACGATGAAGCCTTCCAAGACCAGCAAACAATGGATGCGCGAGCATGTCAATGACCCTTATGTGCAGCTTGCCCAGAAGGAAGGCTACCGCTCGCGCGCGGCTTACAAGCTGCTGGAAATCGATGCCAGGGATCGTTTGATCAAGCCCGGAATGGTGGTGGTGGACCTGGGCGCGACCCCGGGAGGCTGGTCGCAGGTCGCGGCAGCCAGGGTTGGGCGGGGCGGAAAAGTGATCGCACTGGATTTGTTGCCGCTGGATCCCCTGGCGGGAGTGGATTTCATCCAGGGTGATTTTCGCGAGCCGGGCGTACTCGGGCAACTGGAAGGTTTTTTGCAGGACAAGCCGGTGGGGCTTGTAATTTCCGATATGGCGCCCAATATGTCCGGTGTAGTCTCGGCGGATCAGGCACGCGCCATACATCTTGCGGAACTGGCGATGGAATTTGCGCTCGAACACCTGAAGGTGGATGGCAGTTTCCTGGTCAAGACTTTCCAGGGTGCGGGGTTCGAGGATTTTCTCAGGTTGATGCGCAGCCGGTTCACAAAAGTGGTGACACGCAAACCCAAGGCATCCCGTGACCGCAGCAGTGAGGTGTATTTGCTGGCTAGCGGAAAGCTTGAGTAATCGGGCAATACATAGTCTAATGAACAACTCGGAAGTCAGTTCCCAGCCGGCTGTCCATCGAATATCGGGAAAATATCGGGCGCGTAGTTTAAGGAGTTATTTTGAACAACTTTAAAAGCATTGCAATCTGGATGGTCGTCGCCCTGGTGCTGATGACCGTGTTCAACCAATTCAATTCCCACCAGCAGCAGGCCGGACAGTCGCAGCTGGATTATTCACAATTTCTCGACGAAGTGAAGCAGGGGCATATCACCAAGGTGATCATCGAGGGCCGCACCCTGAAGGCCACGACTACAGACGGCAAGAGTATCACCAGCTACGCGCCCAGCGATTTGTGGATGGTTTCCGACCTGTTGAAAAACGGCGTGAGCATCCAGGCCAAGCCGGAAGAAGAGCAATCTTTTCTGATGAACATTTTCATATCATGGTTCCCGATGATCCTGCTGATCCTCGTGTGGGTGTATTTCATGAGGCAGATGCAGGGTGGCGGCAAGGGTGGCGCGTTCTCATTCGGCAAGTCGCGTGCGCGCATGCTTGACGAGAACAAGGAGCGCTTCACATTTGTCGATGTCGCGGGGTGTGATGAAGCCAAGGAAGAAGTGTCCGAATTGGTTGATTTTCTGCGCGACCCTTCAAAATTCCAGAATCTGGGCGGGCGCATCCCTCGCGGGGTGCTGCTGGTCGGCAATCCCGGAACGGGCAAGACCCTGCTGGCGAAGGCGATTGCCGGCGAGGCAAAAGTCCCTTTCTTCTCTATCTCCGGTTCTGATTTTGTGGAAATGTTCGTCGGTGTGGGCGCCGCTCGCGTACGCGATATGTTCGAACAGGCCAAAAAACAGGCGCCTTGCATCGTGTTCATCGATGAAATCGATGCTGTGGGTCGGCAGCGCGGAGCAGGTCTGGGCGGCGGCAATGACGAGCGCGAGCAGACATTGAATGCGTTGCTGGTGGAAATGGACGGCTTTGAGGGTGCCAGCGGCGTGATCGTGATCGCGGCAACCAACCGTCCGGATGTGCTGGATGCCGCGTTGTTGCGTCCGGGCCGCTTCGATCGCCAGGTGGTTGTGCCGTTGCCGGATATCCGCGGCCGCGAGCAGATCCTGATGGTGCATATGCGCAAGGTGCCGATTGCACCGGATGTCAAGGCAGATATACTCGCGCGCGGCACCCCCGGCATGTCGGGGGCCGATCTGGCCAATCTGGTCAACGAGGCCGCACTGTTTGCGGCGCGCCGAAGCAAGCGTTTCGTCGAGATGGATGATTTTGAGTCGGCCAAAGATAAAATTTTTATGGGTGCCGAACGCAGGTCTATGGTGATCTCTCCCGAAGACAAAAAGAAAACTGCATATCATGAATCCGGCCATGCAGTTATCGGCATGACGCTGGAAGGCTGCGATCCCGTGCACAAGGTGTCGGTGATTCCGCGCGGCCGCGCTTTGGGCGTGACATGGTCGTTGCCGGAACTGGATCGCTTCAGCATGTATCGCGATCAGATGCTGGCCAATATCGCCATGCTGTTCGGTGGGCGCGTCGCGGAAGAAATTTTTGTGGGCAATATTTCCACCGGCGCTTCCAATGACTTTGAGCGCGCCACGCAAATCGCCCGCGATATGGTCACACGTTACGGCATGTCTGAGGCCTTGGGACCGATGGTATACGGCGAAAATGAAGGGGAAGTATTTTTGGGCCGTTCGGTAACGACACATAAAAATATATCCGAGACCACTATGCAAAAGGTCGATGCCGAGATTCGCCGTATTCTTGACGAGCAATATGCCGTGGCAACCAAAATACTGACTGAGGGCCGCGCCAAAGTCGAGGCGATGACCGCAGCATTATTGGAGTGGGAAACGATAGACGCCGACCAAATTGCCGATATCATGGCCGGAATTCCGCCGCGCCCGCCCAAACCCACACAAAGCAGCCAGCCTCCCCAGCCGCCCAAGGACCAGGCGCCGACCGCTCCTGCCACGACGGCTCCAACGCAGCCAGCGCAGGAAATTTAAAAACGAGGACTAAAACGAGGATTGAGTGCTGAGGACTGAGTAAAACCATCCCGCTCTCAGTCCCCAGTCCTCAGTCCTCAGTCCCTTCATGTTTCTTTGCGGCAGCTTCCAGTTTGACTTGTCCGGGCCTCAGATCAAGAGGCCCCTGGTCATGGGCATCGTCAATGCCACTCCCGACTCATTCTTCGATGGCGGCATGCATCTGCAGCGCAGGGATATACTGTCCCATGCGCAACAGCTGATAGCCGAGGGTGCGGATATGCTCGATATCGGTGGCGAATCCACTCGCCCCGGAGCGCGGCCGGTCGGCATCCAGGAGGAACTGGACCGGGTATTGCCGGTCATCGAGGGCTTGCGCGGGGCCCCGGTGCCGCTGTCGATCGACACCTTCAAGCCTGAAGTGATGCGGGAAGCTATCGCTGCAGGTGTGCAGATGGTCAACGACATCAACGCGTTGCAGGATCCCGCGGCTTTGAAACTGGTTGCCGACAGCAATGTTGCGGTGTGTCTGATGCACAAACAAGGTAATCCGCAAACCATGCAGGAACAACCCTGTTATCAAAACGTGGTGGCTGAGGTCACCGCGTTTTTGAATGAACGTATTGCTGCCGCCGAAATTGCCGGAATGCAACGCGCGCGTATCGTGATTGATCCGGGTTTTGGATTTGGCAAGACCTTGGAGCATAATCTTGCCTTGCTGCGCGAATTGGGAAAGCTGACTGATTTGGGGGTGCCGGTGTTGGCGGGACTTTCGCGCAAATCCATGCTGGGTGCGTTGACCGGACAAGTTGTCGGCCGTCGCATGCCGGCCAGCGTGGCAGCCGCAATAATTGCGATACAACGCGGGGCTGGCATCGTGCGAGTGCATGATGTGCGGGAGACGGTGGATGCGTTGAAAATATTGACTGCAGTGAATGGGGAGGCGGCGTGAGCAGAAAATATTTCGGTACTGATGGAGTGCGCGGGCGGGTGGGTGTACACCCGATCACCCCGCAGTTTGTGATGCAGCTGGGCTATGCTGCCGGAAAAGTGTTGTCTGGCCTGGGCGATGCGAACGGCGAGCGCACCGGCGTATTGATCGGCAAGGATACGCGCATCTCCGGCTACATGCTGGAATCGGCCCTGGAAGCCGGCCTGATCGCTGCAGGAATCGATGTGTATCTGGCCGGCCCGGTGCCAACACCGGCGGTGGCCTATTTGACCAGGGCACTGCGCTTGCAGGCCGGTATCGTGATTTCCGCGTCGCACAATCCGTTCGATGACAACGGGATCAAGTTCTTCTCGGCACATGGCGCCAAGCTTCCGGACGAGACCGAACGCGCCATCGAGGCAGCATTGGATGGGGAGATGAAAACCAATGCTTCGGATGCACTTGGGAAAGCCAAGCGTATCGATGACGCGGTCGGGCGCTATATTGAATTCTGCAAGAGCACCTTTCCCGCCGAGCTGGATTTGCGCGGCCTGAAGATCGTGGTGGACAGCGCCCATGGCGCGACTTACCACATCGCGCAGAACGTATTTCACGAACTCGGTGCCGACGTCATCGCCATAGGCGCGCAACCTGACGGCAGGAATATCAATGACGGTTTTGGCGCGACCGCGCCGGATAATTTGCGCAAGGCGGTGGTCGAGCACAAGGCGGAAATCGGCATCGCGCTGGACGGCGACGGCGACAGACTGGTGATGGTGGACAGTGCGGGGACACTCTACGACGGCGACCAGTTGCTGTACGTGATCGCAAAACATCGCCAGGCGCAAAGAAAGATGCATGGCGGCGTGGCCGGCACATTGATGACCAACCTGGCGTTCGAGCACGCCATGCAGAAGCTGGGCATCCCGTTCAAGCGCGCCAGGGTCGGCGATCGTTACGTGATGGAACTGTTGCAGCAACAAGGCTGGCAGCTTGGCGGCGAAAATTCCGGCCACATCATCTGTCTGGACAAGCACAGCACCGGCGACGGCATCATCTCCGCCCTGCAAGTGTTGTATGCATTGCGAAGCGGCAAGCAAACGCTGGGAGAAGCAACCTCTGGTTTGCACATGTACCCGCAAGTGCTGATCAATGTGCGGGTAGCCGAGGGCGATGATTTCCTCTGCCACGACCAGGTGCAGGCTGCAGTATCCGTTGTCGAGAAAAACCTGAATGGTAAAGGCCGCGTGCTGTTGCGGCCTTCCGGTACTGAGCCGCTGTTGCGCGTGATGGTTGAAGGGGAAGACAGCAAGCTGGTTGAACAATCCGCCCGGAATATTGCTGATGCGGTACGTAAATTGACAATGGGCTAGTGCAGTGCCGCATTCTGTTTGGCACTTAAGCGGCTATTGGCACGAATAACCTTTTGCAGGGTGTCGCGCGCACCGGCTGTCCAGATCAATGGCTTGGGTTTGTTGTTGTGGTGTGCGACGTGTTCTTCAATGGCCGCAACCAGCTCTGGCACGCTGCAGAACACACCCTGGCGAAGGGGATTTTCCGGGATATTGCGGAAGAGTCTCTTCGCCATTTCAGCCACGATGCCGAAGCGGGCATGAATGCATGTTGAGGTGCGGATCGCCACCTTCAGGGCACGACCCTTAATGCGCACACTAATATCGCTTCGGCAAGGCTAACGTTGCAACCAGACCACCTTCAGGAGCATTTCTCAGGGTGATCTTTCCACCTTGTTTTCCGGCCATATCCCTGGCGATGGAAAGGCCGAGACCAATTCCGCCGGTGTGCCGGCTGCGGGAAGCATCGATCCGGTAGAAGGGAGTGAAGACGGTTTCCAGCTTGTCTTCGGGGATTCCCGGCCCTTCGTCATGGATGGCAATTAAAATTTCTTCATCAGTTTCACTGATGTTTATCGCGGCTCTCTCCCCGTACCGCAATGCATTCCCGATCAGATTGTTCAGGCACCTCCGTATGGAAAGCGGCTGAAGTCTGATCGGGCGCGCATTGCCGGAAACCGTGATGACATCGCCGGCATCCTCGGCTAGAGAATTCACAAGCGCGCCGATATCAAGCAGATATGTGGCTTCAGGCTGTTCGTCACCGCGCAAATAGCCCAGCGTCGTGTCGATAATCTCGGTCATTTCATTGAGGTCATTCTGGACATCAGTTCGCAGATCATGCTGGTCCATTTTTTCGGCACGCAATTTGAGCCGGGTAAGGGGGGTACGCAAATCGTGCGAAACCGCTGCCAGAAAATGGTTGCGCTCTTCCATCTGTTGCCTGAGGCGCGCCTGCATCTGGTTGAAGACTTTGGATGCTTGCCGCACTTCGGAAGGACCGGATGTCTCGCTGATGGTTGGGCTATTCAAGTTTTTTCCCAATTCATCTGCGGCCCTTGCCATGTGTTTGATAGGGTTCGACAGCCAGCGCGCGCCGATCCAAGCGGTCAACGCAATTGCAACCAGCCGGGCAATAAAACTGACCAGGCCATGGTGCTGGGGGCGGATACCGGGAACGGGGTTTTCCAGGCCCAGGTAAAGGAAAATCTCTCTGCCGGCAAAATTACTCAGGGAAAGGACGAAAAACAATAGCAAAAACAGACGCACAAACAGAGAGTCAGGGACGGGGAATTTCATTTGGTAATCTTCGCGTCGAACAAGTAACCCTCGCCACGAACAGTCTTTATCAATTGCGGCGTGCGGGGATCATCATTAAATTTCTGGCGAACACGCGAAACCAGTATATCTATGCTGCGGTCGAATATTTCCATATTTCGTCCCCGCGCTTCGTCAAGCAGAAACTCACGGGATAGCACGCGGTTGGGATGTTCAATAAACACTGTCAGCAAGCGGAATTCCGCATTGGAAAGCGGAATTACCAATTCTCCGGGTGAAACAAGCTGGCGCAACACAAAATTCAAACGCCATCCCATGAATTCAATTTCCTTGTGTTCCTTTGCGATGCTTTCGCGTCCCCCTCGGGCGCGCCTCAGGATAGTCTGGATACGCGCGACCAGCTCGCGCGGTTCAAACGGCTTCACGATGTAATCGTCGGCGCCCACTTCCAGGCCGATCACTCTGTCCATCGCTTCCCCGCGTGCAGTGAGCATCAGGATGGGGATATCTGATTTTGCACGCAGGCTGCGGCACAAGGAAAGGCCGTCCTCGCCTGGCAGCATCAGGTCAAGTATGACAAGATCAAAGGTTCCATTTTCCAGGGCTGTCTCCATCGCTTTTCCGTCGGGGACGGCAACGATGGACATGCCAAAACCGGACAAATAGTCGTGCAGCAACTGGCGGATCTGCGCATCGTCATCAACAATCAGTATGGACAGCATGTTGGTCAATTCCCGGATGCTTTGAAAAATGTTGAGTAACAATATCCAGGGCAGTGGAGGATTCAGGGCCATTAATTACGCCAATACAAACCCCAGTTTCTGTTCCACAAGCCATGATCGGCTGGCCAAAGGTATTTGAGTAATTGTAAGGATTGATCGCGTGATTCCAACCCGGATTGCCGCACGATCAATTGCAATATCGATCAATTCTTTGCTTAATTCCGGCCCGGGACACAAGCTGCATTTTCCGGGCCGTGGCAATAGTGATGCATGGTTAACTTTATGTGTATCGGTAAAATATCGTCTTTGTAAAAAACATGATACAAGAATTCCGGGTGGACTACATTTTATCAACCAGCCTGGATGGCCCTTGGAATGATGATAACTATTTGTGAGTTACACGCCGATGCAGTTCGACGCCGCCTTGCAGGTCTTGCGGGCCCGTGAATAATCGCATCAAGGCGGCATGGATCATTCAATCGAAAACTGACAGCATTTTGAGAATGCATCGGGCCGCCAGTTATCAATCGCCCAGGCCAGTATTTCCCTGGCCTTGCCGGTTCGTAATGCGGCGGGGGGCTCCTGGCGCAGGAACATCAGAACATCGAACAAGGTAGCCCCAGGGTTGTCTTTTCCGACGGGCTTGGCAAGCGTTTGCTTGCTGAGCTTCTCCCCTTGCGCATTCACTGCTATCGGGAGATGCATATAGGCCGGGGTATCCATGCCCAGCAGTCTCTGCAAATATATCTGCCGCGGGGTTGAGTAAAGCAGGTCAGCTCCGCGTACCACGTCGGTGACCCGTTGCGCGTCATCATCCACCACCACTGCCAATTGGTAGGCAAACAGCCCGTCGGCACGCAGCACGACAAAGTCACCGGCCCCGGTTGCCAGGTTTTGCGTGATTTCATCTTGAGTCCTGTCAATAAAACCTATTGGCGTTTCATTAACGCGGACACGCCAGGACCGGGCAAGCCTGCCTGGTTCGATCCCATTGCGGCACGTGCCGGGGTAAATCAGTTCATTGCCGTGAAACAGCGCGGAATCGGCAATCTCCTTTCGGCTGCATGCGCAGGAATATATCGCGCCAGTTTCCTTTAGTTGAAGAAATGCTTCTTCGTAGGCGGCGGTGCGCCGGCTTTGAAAAATGACGTCTTCATCCCAATGCAGGCCGTAAGCTTCCAGAATGCCAAGAATCTCATCGGCAGCGCCCTTGACAGTGCGTGGTGTATCGAGGTCTTCGATGCGCACCAGCCACTTTCCCCTGTGGTGTCTGGCATCCAGGTAGCTGCCGACGGCAGCCACTAGGGAACCGAAATGGAGCGGCCCGGTTGGAGAGGGCGCGAAACGCCCCCTGTATTGATTGCGGTTGTAAAGTTCGTTAAGCAGGAACCGGCTCTTCGGCAAATGCCAGCTTCACCTTGCCGTCCGTGTCGACGTCTACCGTCACCTTGCCACCGTTCGCCAGCTTGCCGAACAGCAGTTCATCGGCCAGCGCGGAGCGTATGGTGTCCTGGATCAGCCGCGCCATCGGACGTGCGCCCATCAGCGGATCGAAACCGTTTTCGGCCAGATGGTTTTTGAGCGCGTCGGTGAACACGACTTCAACCTTCTTCTCATGCAACTGCTCTTCGAGCTGCATCAGGAACTTGTCCACCACGCGCAGGATGACCTCGTGATCCAGCGGCGCGAAGGAGATCACGGCATCCAGACGGTTGCGGAATTCCGGCGTGAAGATGCGCTTGATGTCCGCCAATTCGTCTCCACTTGCACTGCTCTTGGTGAAGCCGATCTGGCTCTTGTTAAGTGTTTCCGAACCCGCGTTGGTGGTCATGATGATGACCACGTTGCGGAAATCGGCCTTGCGCCCGTTGTTGTCGGTGAGCGTGCCATGATCCATCACTTGCAGCAGGATGTTGAAAATATCCGGATGCGCCTTTTCGATCTCGTCCAGCAACAGCACGGCATGGGGCTGTTTGCTGATGGCTTCGGTAAGCAGGCCGCCCTGGTCGAAACCGACATAACCGGGCGGCGCGCCTATCAGGCGAGACACGGCGTGGCGCTCCATGTATTCCGACATGTCAAAACGATGCAGGGGCATGCCCATCGCATAAGCCAGTTGCCGCGCAACTTCGGTCTTGCCGACGCCGGTAGGGCCTGAAAACAGGAAGCTGCCGATGGGTTTTTGCGGGTTGCCCAAACCGCTGCGCGACATTTTGATGGCAGTGGAAAGTGCGTCTATCGCCTTGTTCTGGCCGAACACCACTGCTTTCAAGTCGCGATCAAGCGACTTCAGGGCGTTGCGATCATCGGAAGAAACAGTGCGCGGCGGAATACGCGCGATCTTGGCAATGATCTCCTCGATCTCGTGCTTGCCGATGATTTTTTTCTGTTTCGATTTGGGCAGAATGCGTTGCGCAGCCCCGGCTTCATCGAGCACATCGATCGCCTTGTCCGGCAAATGGCGGTCATTGATGAAACGCGATGAAAGTTCCGCGGCGCTGGTCAGTGCAGCCGCACTGTATTTGATGCTGTGATGATCTTCGAACCGCGATTTCAGGCCGCGCAGAATCTCGATGGTTTGTTCCACAGACGGTTCAGGGACGTCTATTTTTTGGAAGCGCCGTGATAACGCGTGATCTTTTTCGAAAATGCCGCGGTATTCCTGGTAGGTAGTCGCCCCGATACACTTCAATTGCCCGTTTGACAATGCCGGCTTGAGCAGATTTGACGCATCCATCGTGCCCCCGGAAGCTGCACCCGCGCCTATCATGGTGTGTATCTCGTCGATGAACAGCACTGCATTCTGCGCTTCGCTGAGTTCCTTCAGCACCGCCTTCAGGCGTTGTTCGAAATCGCCGCGATACTTGGTGCCGGCCAGTAATGCGCCCATGTCGAGCGAGTAGACATGCGCATCCTTAAGTATTTCAGGGATGTCGTTCTCAACAATACGGCGAGCCAAGCCTTCAGCGATCGCGGTTTTTCCCACGCCGGCTTCCCCCACCAGCAAGGGGTTGTTCTTGCGGCGCCGGCACAGCGTCTGGATGACGCGCTCCAGTTCAATTTCGCGCCCGATCAATGGATCAATCTTGCCGGCCAATGCCTGCGCATTCAGATCCAGCGTGAAGTTTTTCAGCGCACCGCCGGCGATTTGCTCCTGTTCCGAGTCGGGTTCATTCTGCGTTTTGTTTGGCAAGGCAGCCTGGGCCTTGTCTATGCCATGAGCGATGTAATTCACCACATCCAGACGGTTGACGTTGCGTTGGGTGAGGAAATATACAGCGTGCGAATCTTTCTCGCCGAACAGCGCGACCAGTATATTGGCCCCGGTAACTTCTTTCTTGTTGGTGGATTGCACATGCAGAATGGCGCGCTGGATTACGCGCTGGAATCCCACCGTGGGCTGGGTATCCACTTCCTGGTCACCCGGGATAACCGGGGTATGCGTGGAGATATAATCGGTCAGCACCTGGCGCAATTCTTCTATGTCGATGCCGCAGGCACGCAGAACCTGTGCGGCAGAGGCATTGTCCAGCATGGTGAGGAGCAGATGCTCGACAGTAATAAATTCATGCCGCTTCTGGCGAGCCTCGACGAACGCCAAATGCAAACTGACTTCCAATTCTTGTGCAATCATTTCAGCTTTCCTCCATGCCGCATCGTAACGGATGACCGTGTTGTTGTGCAAACTCTGATACCTGGGCGACCTTGGTTTCGGCTACATCCCTGGAATATACACCGCATACCGCGGAGCCTTCATTGTGGACTTTGAGCATGATTTGCAGCGCGCGCTCACGACTCATCTCAAAGAACCGCTGCAACACCTCGATTACGAAATCCATGGTAGTGTAATCGTCATTGAACAAAACCACCTTGTACATGCGCGGCGGCTTTGTTTTTGCGCGTTCCGGCGCGAGTACTGAGTTGCTGTGGTGTCTGGTTGCCATAATCGTATGGTGCATATTTTGACACTTTCTACGCTAATGTACATGATGATTAACGCCACTTTATTCAAGCCCGATTGAAAAATATTTTATAAACCACTTGACGGTATCAACTAAACAGGAGTAAAAAGCGCGCTGGTGTTTGACTCAAAGTATCTGCAGTACTGGTTTTGCCGTGTGCGATCTTGGATTCAAACAGTTCCGCGGGGGATTTCCCCGTTTTTTTGGTAAGGATGTAATCACATGGCAACTGGTACAGTTAAATGGTTCAACGATGCAAAGGGATTTGGTTTTATTACTCCCGATGATGGTAGCGAAGATCTGTTCGCGCACTTTTCCGCAATCAACATGAGCGGC
This sequence comes from Pseudomonadota bacterium, assembly GCA_021851345.1. Lineage (GTDB taxonomy): Bacteria > Pseudomonadota > Gammaproteobacteria > Burkholderiales > Gallionellaceae > Gallionella. The sequence goes on along the minus strand of JAJZEQ010000135.1, from coordinate 4,603 downwards.
TTCAAGTCGCTTAAAGAAGGCCAGAAGGTCACCTTCGAAGTAGTTCAGGGTCCCAAAGGCAAGCAAGCTTCCAACATCCAGGCTCCTTAATCGGTACCTGAGTTGGTCAGAAGCCCGGCACGGAAGTGCCGGGCATTTTATTTGTATCCGCTGAAACGGGACACTATCCCACGGTAACAGGAACAAACATTGTTCGGCCATCCCGCAAGATCAGCAAGGCCAGTGGTTTATGGGTCTTGCGCGCTAGCGAACCCAGCTTTTCAATATCGCTTACCATTTCCCCGTTTACGGACAAGATCACATCGCCAGTTTGAATCCCCGCGCGCGCTGCAGGCCCGTCACCTACGTTTTGAACCAGCAGGCCGGACGCAACATCGGCCTGTTTGCGTTCTTCCCTGGTCAGCGGGCGGACGGTCAACCCCAGCCCAACCCGGCTTTGTTCGCCGGCGTTGCTCTTTTCCCCGGCGATTTTCATCTCGCCAACATTCAGGGAAATCCTGATGGTTTTCCCTTTACGCCACAGTTCAATGTTTGCGGGTGTTCCTGGCGACGACTGACTCACAAGGAGGGAAAGGTCGGCGGAGCTGGCAATTGCTTTGCCATCGAATTTCAGGATTACATCGCCAACCTCGATTCCCGCTTTGTCGGCAGGACTGCCTTTTTCCACCGAGCTGACCAGTGCGCCCTCGGGTTTGGCCAAGCCAAAAGTGTCGGCCAGCTGCTGGTCCACACCCTGTATCACGACACCGAGACGTCCCCGGCTTACCTTGCCATGGTCCATCAGCTGCCGTTCAACATTCATCGCGACATCAATCGGAATGGAGAATGACAAACCCTGAAAACCGCCGCTGCGGCTGTATATTTGAGAATTGATCCCGATCACTTCCCCGTTCATGTTGAATAGCGGGCCCCCGGAGTTGCCCGGGTTGACCGGAACGTCAGTCTGCAAGAATGGAACATAACCTTCGTCCGGGAGTGAACGGGATTTTGCGGAGATGATGCCAGCCGTTACAGTATTCTCAAACCCGAAAGGAGAGCCTATCGCCACCACCCATTCGCCTACACGGGAATTGTTGGGATCGCCAATCTTCACCGTCGGCAGATTCCTGGCGTTGATTTTAAGCACGGCAACATCGGAAGGCCTGTCAATACCAATCACTTTGGCTTTGAACTCGCGCTTGTCGGTGAGTTTTACGATGACTTCGTTGGCATCCGAAACCACATGAGCGTTGGTAAGGATGATCCCGTCCGGGTTGACGATGAAACCGGAACCCAGACCATGGGTGGGCACACTGCTTGGCGGTGACGGTAGCTGAAAGTGGCGGAAGAATTCGTAGAATGGATCATTGGGATCCATTTGCGGAAAATCCGGCAGTCCGGAAAATCCGGTTTTGACCGAGCCGGATACGCTTATATTGACTACGGCAGGACCCTGCTGGCTGGCGATCCCGGCAAAGTCTGGCAGGGCGATAGTTGGATTCTTATGTGACTCTTGCGTGTATGGAGTCACGCTGGTGGTGGCCTTGGTCTCGCTCTTATGATCGAAATCCCGGTATAGATAGCCACTCGCGGTGGCTGCGGTGATAATAACGGCTATGGCAGCGTACTTAATCGGATCCGGTAAGTTTTTAAACATATCATTTCTCCTTCACAGGTAAATTATCATCGCCGTCAAAACAATGACACCATGCTCGACAGACGCTGGTAAATTTCTGGTTGCATACACTCGCTTTCCCATAAAGATAAATCCTTAAGATCGTCTTGTATCAGGATGCAGGCTAACTGAAGATTTTGTTTTTCTGGAGTTGGAAAAGTTCCCGTTCCTTGTTCAGGTTTGCATTGCCGGCGAGCAGGGGCGGACCTCAGCGGATTTGATGTTTGCCGCAAAGGGCGCAATCAATAGCCCCCGGCAAAGCCGGGGGCATGTGGCGAGCCTGCTTGATGCCCGATTGGGTCGGGTATTACTGGATGGTGATGCTCTTTGAGTTGGCGCCAATCCGTTTGGGCAGGTGCAACTCCAGTATCCCGTCGTTATATTTCGCCTGCGCCGCGGCATCGTCCACATCATGGTCAAGCACGAAAGTGCGGGAAACCTTGCCGTAATAACGTTCACTGAGAAGCATTTTCTCGCCTTCCTTCACCAGTTTCTCGTTTCTTGCCTCTGTGCTGATGGCAACCTGGTTGCCGTCTATCGTGACATGAATATCTTCCTTTTTCACGCCGGGTATTTCGGCGTGAACCGTGTAGGCCTTGTCGTCCTCACTCACATCCAGTTTGATTTGAGTATCCTGTTGTCCTTCGAGCCGCACCGGACGCATGAAAAAACTATGGAACAAATCGTCAAACGCCACATCAGCCGGTCTATAGCGCAAAATGTTGGCCATTACATCCTCCTGCTAAAAAATCCGGGACATCCCCGTGCCGCACAACATGGGAATCATTGCCCGGATTTCAAGTGGCTGTTTCAGGCCCTGAAACCTGTCGCGGCATCCCGGCACTTGGGGTGAACGTGAAGGAGTAGAAGCAAAGCACACTCGTATGTGGACAGGCTGCATATTCATCCCGAGAAAATAAAAAAATATGAATTGTCAGGGATTGATAAATATCCGGAAGGACCCGGGTTCATGCAACGGCACCGCGCGGTATTTTGCTGGCCGAGCAGTTGGGAATATTTGGCCCGGGGTGGCGTGTCATGTGTGCTGGATGATTGTTTCGCAGGAGGCCAATCAGGACATTTGCTTCTCCCCTTCGGCTAAGCTCACGAAGAAGCAAGTAAAGAATTTGGCCGCATTGGGATAAGGCTTGCGGGCGAGCCGCAGGGAATACATGCGTGGTATTCCACGCTGCCGATGGCGCTGAAGGCGGGATGCGTGGTCAGTTCGCTCGGAAACGGCAAATCGCCAGGCACTCTTCTTCAGGCAAGGGAGGCCAGCGCTGCATTCAAGGTTGCGCTGGGCCGCATGGCCTCGGCTGTCTTCTTGAAGTCGGGATGGTAATACCCTCCCATATCCACCGGTTCTCCCTGGGCCGCAATCAACTCGGCGTTGATCTTTGCCTCGTTGTCAGCCAGTGTCTTCGCCAGGGTTGTGAAACGCGCCTGAATTTCCTTGTCCGCGGTCTGTGCGGCCAATGCCTGCGACCAATAAAGGGCAAGGTAGAAATGGCTGCCCCGGTTGTCAATCTCGCCGACCTTGCGGGCGGGGGACTTGTTGTTTTCAAGAATTCTGCTGTTGGCCTGATCAAGTGTTTCTGCCAATACCCGGGCTTTTGCGTTGTTGAATTTCTGGCCCAGATGTTCCAGTGATGCACCCAGAGCCAGAAACTCTCCGAGTGAATCCCAGCGCAAATAGCCCTCCTGCTGGAATTGCTGGACATGCTTGGGAGCCGAGCCGCCCGCACCTGTTTCGAACAGGCCTCCGCCATTCATCAGTGGAACGATGGACAGCATTTTTGCGCTGGTGCCCAGTTCCATGATCGGGAACAGGTCGGTGAGATAGTCGCGCAGGACGTTGCCGGTCACGGAGATGGTATCCTTGCCCGCGCGGATGCGCTCGATCGAAAGTTGTATCGCCTCTTCGGGCGTCATGATACGAATGTCCATGCCGTTTGTATCGTGGTCCTTGAGGTAACGCTCCACTTTCCGGATGATCTGCGCGTCGTGCGCCCGGTTCTTGTCCAGCCAGAAAACAGCGGGCGCGCCGGTGGCGCGCACGCGCGCAACGGCCAGCCTCACCCAGTCCCGAATAGGCGCATCTTTTGCCTGGCACATGCGGAAGATATCACCCTGCTCAACCTTCTGCTCCAGCAGTGTCTTGCCGGAAACATCCACGACACGGACGGTGCCGTTGTCATTCAGTTGAAAGGTCTTGTCGTGAGAACCATATTCCTCGGCCTGCTGGGCCATCAGGCCGACATTCGGTACGCTGCCCATGGTACTCGGATCGAACGCGCCATGTTTTTTGCAGTCTGCTATGACTACCTGATAAATGCGGGCGTAGCAGCGGTCGGGGATCAGCGCCTTGGTGTCGTGCAACTTGCCGTCAGCGCCCCACATCTTCCCCGAATCGCGAATCATGGCGGGCATCGAAGCATCGACGATGATATCGCTAGGCACATGCAGATTCGTGATGCCCTTGTCTGAATTCACCATCGCCAGTTCCGGCCTGGTCTTGTAAGCGGCCTGGATGTCAGCGTCGATCTCGGCGCGTTTCCCTTCGGGCAGCTTCGCGATCTTTGCGTAGAGGTCACCCAGGCCGTTGTTGACGTTGACTCCCAGTTCGTTGATCACCGTCGCATGCTTTTCGAAGACATCCTTGAAATAAACGGTAACGGCATGACCGAACATGATCGGATCGGAAATCTTCATCATGGTGGCCTTGAGGTGCAATGACAACAGCACGCCCTGCTTCTTTGCGTCTTCCATCTGTTCCTCGTAGAACGCGCGCAGGCCGCGGCGGCTCATCACGCTGGCGTCTAGGACTTCACCCGCCTGTAACGGGGTTTTCTCCTTGAGCACGGTCGTTTTGCCGTCATTGCCGACAAACTCGATACGAACACTCCCAGCCTCCGTAACTGTCACGGATTTTTCGCTGCCATAGAAATC
>JAJZEQ010000272.1 GCA_021851345.1 Pseudomonadota bacterium | reverse complement strand
GGCAAATCGCCGCGCCGACGCGCTTCGCACCTCCAGTAACCAGCACCACTTTGCCCTGCATCTGACTTTCCCCGCTGCGCATTTGATCAAGCTGCTAAAATCGCACCCGCGAATTATACCCGACCATGCCCAAGCCACCCATCGCCACTTTACCAATACCCGGCCCCGAAGCCGCCCAGCACAGCGCACGTCTGACGGAGTTCATCCGGCGCGACATCGCGGCGCAGGGCGGGTGGATTCCGTTTGCGCGCTTCATGGAGCTGGCGCTGTATGCGCCCGGGCTGGGCTATTATTCGGCTGGCGCGCACAAGCTCGGCGCGGCGGGCGATTTCATCACCGCACCCGAACTCTCGCCGCTGTTCGGACGCACCGTGGCGCGGCAGGCGGCCCAGATCATGGCGCAAAGTGCAGCGAACATACTCGAGCTGGGCGCGGGCAGCGGCAGGCTGGCGGCGGACATGCTGGCCGAGCTGGAACAGCTGGGCAGCCTGCCGGACAGCTATGCAATCCTTGAGGTCAGCCCCGATTTGCGCGCGCGCCAGCAGGCGCTGTTGCGCGAACGCCTGCCGCATCTGCTGGACAGGGTGGGCTGGCTGGATACGCTGCCGGAACGATTCAGCGGGATCGCCGTCGCCAATGAAGTGCTTGATGCCTTGCCGGTGCACCTGCTGCACTGGCGCGACAGCGCGATCACCGAGCGCGGCGTGGCGGCCGGGGAACACGGGTTCATCTGGCGGGAACGCGCCATCAGCAATGCTGATTTGCTGCATGCCGCACAGCAGGTCAAGGCACCGGATGACTACGCCAGTGAGATATGCCTCGCAGCGCGCGGCCTAGTCACCAGCCTGGCGCAACGGCTGGAACAGGGCGCGCTGCTGTTCATTGATTACGGTTTCGGCGCGCGCGAGTTCTATCATCCGCAGCGCGACAGGGGCACGCTGATGTGCCACTACCGCCACCATGCGCACGACGATCCATTTTTTCTGCCCGGCCTGCAGGACATCACCGCGCATGTGAATTTCACCGACATCGCCGAATGCGGTATTGATGCGGATCTGGAGTTCGCGGGCTACACCTCGCAGGCGTTTTTCCTGGTCAACTGCGGAATCACCGGATTGCTGCAAGACACTTCGCCGGACAATTTGCGCGATTACCTGCCGCTGTCGGCGCAGCTGCAGAAACTCACCAGCCCGGCGGAGATGGGTGAGCTGTTCAAGGTGATCGCATTGGGTAAAGGGATGGTGAACCCGTTGTGCGGGTTCGTGGCTGGAGATTTGACACGCTCTTTGTGAATTAAGCTCTAACTGCAAATTTCCTTCTGCGTGACCAACATTTCTCCTTCAAGCTGACCAAGTGTCCTCGCGCATTAACCACACATCAGCAATTGCCGCTTTCAAGTGATTTTACAATCATAGAATTTTTCACTGCCCGAAACCTGTCATTCACCAAGTACCGCTCCCGACACTAACCGGGCATGGACGTTGGTGACTACAAACAGTCCGGTCCTGGCCTATCTCGGCCTGTCACCGAACCTGATCTATTGATACTTCCATAATTCACGACACCCTTGCCGTCATTGCGAACGAAGTGAAGCAATCCAGCAAGGCCAAGATGCGTTTTTTTAAACCATCTGGATTGCCACGTCGGCTACGCCTTCTGATGGAACTACTAGCCAATCGACTAAGCCAGCAAGCTGGCAAGTCGCTGGTTATCGCAATGACAGCATTACTGGTTTGCCGCGCCGGACTGTTGGGACAGCTGCCTGTATAAAAGCGGATTATTGGAAATGCGGAACCCTGGCGTAAAACGATCTGCAGGCGCTGGAAAATTCAGCCAGTGTGATTTCGATGCCGTCGCAAAAGAATCGTGTCAGGTAACCCCGGTAGATGTGCCCGTTGATTTTGAAGATTTCACTCATGATCGCTGCTCCTGCTATTCCTTGGGTGTTGCCCGGGGGTTCCAGTCTGTTCCTTGACGATGAACTTCTGGTCCTGCTCTGGCCCGGCCATTACCCGCTATTTACAGCAAGTATCCCCTCCATATCCGGAATTTTCCGTGCGTTAACGCACGCATGACTGGTCAATTTTCGATCGCACTCATGAAAATTTCATGGCATTTTATTTTTTGTACACGTAATCTTTCGGGGCTTTTTCATCTATGGCGCGGGCATCCCACCCCAGCTTGAAACTCGTCCTGATAAGGTAACGTTCCCGTTCGGTCAAGTCATCACCACAGATTGCCATTGCAATGGGCAGCCATACGTCGAAGGCTTCACGTTTTCGCAGGTTGGTTCGTTTATATATCATCAAACAATCCTTAATTCGGTACGGTATAACTTTGGCGCGGACACCACATCCCGGGACCGGTATTCACCGCCCACATGCCTTGTCTTTCTATGATTGAACAGCGTGCCCGGCGGCGAAACCCGTTTCGAATGCGCCGTGGATTCCGGGTCATTGTAATGGCTATCCTGAAAACGGGGGAACCTTTGATGTGCGCTCCGGGATTCGCGCCTGTCCGGTTGCGCAGGCAGTTTTTTTCGGCCGCACGGCATAAGCCGGATATATAATATTCGCCAGGCTTAATGGCAAGGATACATACTTCACATATGCGTCTTCTTCCAGCCAAATTTTGGCCCGACGCCGTTCCGCTCATCGCATTGCTGCTTGCCGCGTGCGGTGGGGGAGGCGGGGCTACCAATAGTACAACCCCCGTTTTGGTTGCCACCTACTCGGTCGGGGGCACGGTGACCGGTTTGACTCCCGGAAACAGCATCACCATCACCAACAACGGCACCGACAACCTTACGCTGAGCGGCGCCAGCGGTGTCAGCCAAACCTTCACCTTTGCCACGAAGCTGCCCAACGGCGCGACCTACAAGCTCACGCTGTCCACCACCTCTCCAAACAGTGTCCAGCCTTGCACCTCGATCTACGGTACGGGAGTGGTCAACGGGGCTGACGTCCCGGGCATTAATCTTCCCGGCATGAATGTGTTCTGTGGTTTGGCGGGCGGCTCGAACAGGTTTACAGCGACCGGCAACTCGATGACGACAGCGCGCTACAACCATGCCGCCACGCTGTTGCCCAACGGCCAAGTGCTGGTCAGCGGAGGACAAGGCACGGCAGGCGTTCTTCCCAGTGCAGAGTTGTATGACCCCGTTGCGGGTGTCTGGGTCACTGCCAACCAGATGACGACGGCGCGCTATAACCACACCGCCACACTGTTGCCCAACGGCAAGGTGCTGGTCAGCGGCGGACTGGGCATGGCAGGGTCCCTTCCCAGTGCAGAGTTGTATGACCCGGCTACCGGCCTGTGGGCTACCGCGGCTTCGATGAACATTCCGCGCTATTCCCACACTGCCACGCTGTTGCCCAACGGCAAGGTGCTGGTCAGCGGCGGATATAACGGATTGGTCGCTCTTACCAGTGCCGAGTTGTATGACCCGGCTACCGGCCTGTGGACTGCCACAGCTTCGATGAAAGTGCCGCGCTATTCCCACACTGCCACGCTGTTGCCCAACGGCAAAGTGCTGGTCAGCGGCGGATACAGCACGTATTCAGGCGTTCTTTCCAGTGCCGAGCTGTACAACCCGGCCTCAGAAACCTGGACTGCCACGGCATCGATGAATGTGCCGCGCTATTCCCACACTGCCACGTTGTTGCCCGACGGCCGTGCGTTGCCCAACGGCAAGGTGCTGGTCAGCGGCGGGCACGGCGCAACAGGCGCTATTAACAGTGCCGAGCTGTACGACCCGGTTTCGGGAGCCTGGACATACGCTGCCCTGATGAGTGAATCGCGCTACTTGCATACCGCCACGCTGTTGCCCAACGGCAGTGTGCTGGTCAGCGGCGGATACAGCACGTATTCCGGAGCGATTCTTGGCAGTGCCGAGCTGTATTATCCGTATACGGGGACATGGATTCCCAACGCCTACCCGCTCGTGACGCCGCGCGAATTTCATACGGCGACGCTGTTGCTCGACGGCAAGGTGCTGATCAGCGGCGGACAAGGTCCGGCGGGAGCACATCGCGGCGCCGAGCTGTACTTCTAGGCTGGCGGTCTGGTTGGTTGGGCAAAAAAAGCCGGGCGCGATCCCGGCTTTTTGTTGAAGTACAGTGCGAAATTTTTGATTGGTGTTCCCGGATTCGCATCCGGCCAGATGAATGCGAGCAACGGGAAAGGGTCGCGATAATTCGGGCTAACAAAGTCATATCGTATTGCTATTTTCCAACCAAACCTTCTATCGCCCTGATGCGCGCCTGCAGCACGGCCGGAGCTATCGCACTACTGTCGCTGCACTGTTTGGCAATCTCGCCCGCATCCACCGCGCGGGCGTTGGCCAGCAGTTGCAGCAGATAATCCGCCTGCGGATACGCGTCGTGTTCGTGGCCGGTGCGCCCGCGCGCATCCGCAGCGCAGGCCTGCAGCAAATGCGCAAAGCGTTCCGGCCTGCGCCATGCGTCGGCTGACTGGAACAATCTGATGACGGTTTCGGCGCGCAATTCCCTGGCGCGATGAATGTCGCCGTGATAACGCGCTGCCAGCAAGGCAAGGTCGCTGCATTCGCCGGAGGCGCGCAGGCGTTGCGAGAGTTTTCTGACCAGTTCCACGCTGCGCAATTCGTGCCCGATGTGACGCGGCAGAATATCCGTGGGCGTGGTGGCCTTGCCCAGATCATGGGTCAGCGCGGCGTAGCGCACTTCCAGCGGGTAATCGTGCCGCGCGGCATCGTCGACCACCAGCATGGTGTGTATGCCGCAATCGATCTCGGGATGATATTTTTCCGGCTGCGGCACGCCGAACAGCGCGTCCACTTCGGGGATGATCTTCGCC